>JAWWAG010000035.1:0-16649 GCA_033721795.1 Methylophaga sp.
CAGAGGAGCTGACTCTGCAGATAAGCTTAGGTATTTCTCTATCGGTATAGTCTTGTGTTGCTTTATCAGGGATTGGTAAGTCTTCGATACGCCTTTTACTAAAGAAAATATTTTTGTTCATGGAAAACCTCAATGTAACTCCAGTGTAACTTTTTGGAGTGATTAACAGGGATTTCAAGGTCTTCCTAGTGAAGAAGCCCTCATCACAAACATACCATAAAATACTGTTTATATTGAAATTACATTTAAAATCGACATCTCATCATTAAGACAGAGCAAATGACTGTTAATCATTGGGTCGCTGGTTCGAGTCCAGCTCGGGGAGCCAATGATACAAAAAAGCCTCAGTAAGCATTGCTTCTGAGGCTTTTTTATTTGCTGCAAATTTTCGATTGATTGTTACAGGTATCTAAAGCCTGCAACTAAAAACAAATCGTTCAATCAGAGTGCATTTTTTGCTGCATTACCAGCGATAAAGATTGCTGCCAATCTGGCAACCGCAAGCCAAAATTCTGGTATAGCTTCTGGCCGTTAAGCAATGAGTTTGCAGGTCGCGCGGCTGGCGTTGGATAATCTTTGCTATGAATCGGTGTCAGTTCGGGCACTTTCATCCCATGTGCACCAGCCCGCTGAAAAATCGCCCTCGCAAAGCCAAACCAACTCGTTTGACCGCTGGCAGTCAAATGATAGACACCGTTATTTAATGGCGTTGCCGTCCGCAACAAATGTACGCTGATATCTGCAATATGCCGGCTCCAGGTGGGCGCACCGATTTGATCATCGACAATAGCCAGTTGTTCTTTGCTGTGTGCAAGTCGCAGCATAGTATTAAGAAAATTATGACCCCGTGCATCATATACCCAACTGGTGCGGACAATCAGATGCTGGCAGCCACTGGCTTGAATCGCCTCTTCACCAATCCACTTTGTCTGACCGTAAACATTTATCGGCGATGCAATGTCGGTTTCCAGCCATGGCGATGCTTTGCTGCCATCAAATACGTAATCAGTTGAATAATGCAGCAAACCACAGCCAATCCTGGCAGCAGCATTCGCCATCACCTCTGGCGCCAATGCATTGATTTGCATCGCCAGTTCTTGTTCCGTTTCGGCTTTATCGACTGCTGTGTAAGCAGCTGCGTTGACAATCCAATCCGGACGATGCTGATAGATACTGTTAGTAATGGCAGTGGTATCGGACAAATCCAGTTGTTGACGATTCAGGGCAATCACTTCACCCAACGGCGCCAGACTGCGTTGTAATTCAAAACCGACCTGCCCATCTTTACCAAACAACAGAATTTTCATTTAAGGGTAGACCTCAGCATGATTGAAGGCTTGTCCTTTTTGATCTTTTTCAGACAATACCGGCATACCGTCTAATGGCCAGTCAATCGCTAAGTCCGGATCATCCCAGGCAATCGTGCGCTCGGCTTCCGGCGCATAATAATCCGTGGTTTTATACAAAAAATCAGCACTGTCACTAAGTACCAGAAAACCATGGGCAAAGCCTGCTGGTACCCATAATTGTTCCTGACCTTCTGCCGTCAGGGTCGCGCCGGTCCAATACCCGAAAGTGGCTGAACTACGCCGCAGATCGACAGCCACATCAAATACAGCCCCCGCGGTTACTCTGACTAGTTTGCCCTGAGGATGGGTGATTTGGTAATGCAAACCCCGCAAAACACCCTTAGCAGAACGCGAGTGATTGTCCTGCACAAATTCGCTATTCAGCCCCAATAAATCGTCGAACGTCTTTTTGTTATAACTTTCCAGAAAAAAGCCGCGTTCATCACCGAATTTTTTCGGCGTCAGCAGTTTAACGTCGGGAATTTTTGTCTCGGTGACCAGCATCAGTAGATAGTCTCGTTGAGAATATTCAGCAAGTACTCGCCGTAGCCACTTTTGAGCAGTGGCTGTGCCAGCGCGGTTAATTGCGTAGCCGAAATATAACCCTGGCGGTACGCAATTTCTTCCGGACACATCACTTTCAGCCCCTGCCGATGCTCAAGCGTTTGTATAAACAGAGAAGCATCAAGCAGCGAATCATGAGTGCCGGTATCAAGCCAAGCCATGCCGCGGCCCATTACTTCAACATTCAGCGTATTCCGCTCAAGGTAATACTGATTTACATCGGTGATTTCCAACTCGCCACGGGCAGATGGTTTTAAGTTTCTGGCGATTTCAACGACGGCGTTGTCATAGAAATATAAGCCCGTCACGGCATAACGCGATTTTGGCTGAGCAGGCTTCTCTTCAATACTTAGCGCTTTACCATCAGCGTCAAAAGCCACCACGCCATAACGCTGCGGATCACGTACCGGGTAGGCAAAGACGCTGGCACCGGTGTCACGTTGATTGGCCTGCTGCATCATGGCGACCAGATCATGACCATAAAACACGTTATCGCCCAGTACCAACGCACAATTATCATCGCCGATAAAGTCAGCTGCCAGGGTAAACGCTTCGGCTATGCCTTTGGGCGCATCCTGAACGACATATTGCAGCCGCAATCCCCAGTCACTGCCATTACCCAGTAATTGCTCCAGACGCGGCGTGTCCTGCGGCGTGGAGATAATGCAAATCTCACGAATCCCTGCCAGCATCAACGTTGCCAGCGGGTAATAAATCATTGGTTTGTCATAAACGGGCAGCAACTGTTTACAAACTGACTGTGTCACCGGATATAAACGGGTACCGCTGCCGCCAGCGAGGATAATGCCTTTACGATTACTCATTGTTGTTTCCCAAACCCAAACGTTCATGTTGGTAACTGCCATCTAAGACGTTGTCACACCATTCCCGGTTTTCTATATACCATTGCACGGTTTTCAGCAGGCCCGAATCAAACGTTTCTGCTGGCTGCCAGCCAAGTTCGTGCTGAATTTTGCTGGCATCAATGGCATAGCGGGCATCATGGCCCGGGCGATCGGTGACAAAACGAATTAAATCACTATGCGGTTTATGGGGTGAACTGGGCATTATCGCATCGAGGATGCCGCAAATACGCTCTACGACATCCAGATTAGTGTGCTCATTAAAGCCGCCAATATTATAGGTTTCGCCCAATGTGCCTTGTTCTAACACATGCCTTAACGCTTTAGCGTGATCATCGACATACAACCAGTCGCGAATATTGTCACCTTTACCGTAAATCGGCAGAGATTTACCGACCAGCGCATTGTTAATCACGAGCGGAATCAGTTTTTCCGGAAATTGATAAGGGCCGTAATTATTCGAGCAATTGGTCATTAATACCGGTAAACCATAGGTATGATGCCAGGCCCGGACCAGATGATCGCTACCTGCTTTGGTCGCTGAATACGGTGAATTGGGTTGATAAGCCGTCGTTTCAGTAAACAGGCCGGTTTTCCCCAATGAGCCATAGACTTCATCGGTGGAAATATGATGAAAGCGAAATGCTGTCTTCTGGTCTGGAGGCAGTTGTTGCCAATATTGCCGGGCCGCTTCAAGTAATGTGTAGGTACCCACCAGATTGGTCTGGACAAAATCGGCCGGCCCATCAATAGAACGATCGACATGCGATTCTGCCGCCAAATGCATGACGGCATCGGGCTGGAATTCTGCAAATAAGCGTTGCAGACCGGGCGCATCACAAATATCAGTCTGGCTGAAATGGTAGCGCGGGTTATCCGCAACCTCAGCCAGCGACTGTAGGTTGCCGGCGTAAGTCAGTTTATCGACATTGATTATTTGATAATCCGATTCCGCCAGCAAATAACGAATCAGCGCAGAACCGATAAAGCCGGCGCCACCGGTAATAAGTATCATTTTAGTATTCACAAGAGCTTTTCATAGTTAATAATTTCGTTGATATGCTAGCAAATTCAAGTATTGGCAACCCGTTAAAAGGTTAAGCCTCTCAAAAGCATTACGCTTTTTCATGAATCATCCGCCATAAAAAATAAACATTGCCAATAACGTAACGCCGCCAGCGCCGTCTTGGTTCTAGAAATAACCGGTAGTACCATTCCATACCGATTTTACGTATCCAGCCTGACGCGCGCGGTTTGGTCCGTAACATAAAGTCCATCGCAATACGCCGCGAATAATAAAATTATTGGTAATAACACTCACAAGGCAAGTCTATTCGCCATCTTGCCACCATTCGAGAAATTTGGACTGTTTAGGCATCGTCATGATGTCTCCGCAGCCATTAATTGGAAGCCGACATTACTCCATATAAACCGTGTATTCGTTTGTTCGATACAACACATTGGTTGCACCGGAAATCAGATAATCAAAGGGATTTGGCTGGTTGGTCTGGCAGATTAAAACGTATCAGGGTATCTGCAGCGTTAACGTCCCTTCACGCTGGGTCATATCCAGATGTTTCATAAAGCTCATGCCAAGTAAGACGATTTCGTCGGGCATATGCGGGTTAATATTCGCTGAAATATCGCTCAGGACGATACCGCCCAACTGCACAGTATCTAGTTGTGTCTGATAAACGGTAATGACGCCATTGGCAGTACCAACCATTACCGGCCGGCCTTGGGCCAAGCCCGCTTCTTCAGCGATGCCAGCAGGCACACTGATGGTGGTCGCACCGGTATCGAGTAAAAAGGTCACGTCGTGGTCATTGATTTTGCCGGGCGCCACATAATGGCCAGCACGGTTACGCTGCAAAACGACCTCATTGCTGGCATCTATGTCGATTGCTGCCAGATGTCGGTTAGGGTTATCACGCTTATCAATAAAGCCATTGAAAAACAGTGTCAGCGACGCCATTAGTAACAACCAGAAAATAATGGTCATCGCATTGCTGGCACCGGTTTGTCTGGATAAATTCATGTTCATTTAATTTTTTGGCGTTACCTTTTCAGCGAATGTCGCTGACGATTATTCCTGTCAGTTGTCATATGGACCGGTTTTGCTAACAATCAATTCGTTTGGAGTACAAAAAGCATGAATACCCGTGGTTTGATGGATAAATTATTACAATCAGGCAACCAGTTTTTACAACAACAAACTGGCGGCAAAGGCATTGATAGTAGCCAAGTTAGTCAATTTCTAACAGGCGCGGGTGGTGGCGCATTAGCTGGTACCGCGGTGGGCTTACTGCTCGGCAATAAAAAAGCCCGTAAAATCGGTGGCAGCGTTTTGAAATACGGCGGTGTCGCCGCTCTCGGCGCCGTCGCTTTTAAAGCTTATCAGAGTTGGCAACAAAATCAGGCCGGTGCCCCGCAGCAAACACCGCAAACGGTAGACCGTTTGCCGGCACCGGAAGCCGAACAACATAGTCAAAGCATTTTAATTGCCATGCTTGGTGCCGCTAAAGCTGATGGTCATATTGATGATCGTGAACGGCAATTGATCGATGATCAAGTTGCGGGATTGACTACTGATACCGAGTTAAAACTATGGCTCGATAACGAACTGAAAAAACCGGTGAATCCGGGAGAAATCGCGCAGCATGCCAAAACACCGGAAATGGCTGCTGAGATGTATTTGGCCAGTTTGTTGATGGTTGATGAAGAAAGCTTTATGGAAAAAGCCTATCTTGACGAACTGGCACGCCAGCTAAAGATTGATGACGCACTGAAAGCAGAGATCCACGCGGCAAAAAATCAAGCGTTGACGTGATATGCTCAGCGCATGCCGTTGAAATCCCTAATAGTTTTAAGTTTACTGCTGGGCCTGCAAAGCGTTCAGGCCCAGCCAGATGCTGCACAAACCACTTTTCCATTCTGGTCGGATGATGCCGATCCGATGCTGATGACCGGCGACTGCCGGGTTTGTCCGCTATTGCCACAAAGTAAATGGTATTTTGCCGGTGAATGGCTGGCCATTAGCAACGAAAAAACCGGGGTTGATGCCGCCGTAATGCTCCCTGAATGGCTGGCTGATGCGCCATTTATTGAATCACCTCCACCAGTCTGGCTCGGTAAACCGCAGGTGATTGAAAATGTGCAACTGAATCCCGCTAATCAACAAATTCGCTGGCCGAATGACCAACATCTTGATTGGCAACTAGCCGATAAAATTCCTCAAAATAAAAGTTACTGGAATAGCGATACCGACGCTTTTTTTGCCGGTCAATCTGTGCGTATGCGCGGCGAAACAATCGACGATAAATTTATAGCCGAAACCATCTGGCCGCTGGATTTCAAAATTCAGAGCCAGACGCTGCAATCCTTCACGGAGGAAGACAGCATTGAAAACTGGGTTCGTAATAACCAGGGCGGTGTCAGTCAGCCCCATCATGATCAATTGATTTGGCAGCGTGATAATAACGCTGCTGCAACAGCGGCCGGCAAACCGGTTTTGGCGATTATGCTTAATGGCGCCCAAGGTGATGATCATGAAGCGCTGGCTGGCCATTTTGCGCTGGTAACCGGCAAATTTAACCATGATGGTCAATATCATGACTGGCTGGTTAATAATTATTACAGTCTGGATGTGGTCAGTGAAAAAGGCATTATCGCCAGCGTGACACCGATGGATAAATATCTGACCGATGTAAATAGCGGTCAGAATTATTACCGGCCCTCTTATATGCTGGTGGCGACGTTAAATGACGCTGCACCGGTAAAGCAGATCCAGCAATCGATGAATCAAATCATGCAGCATTTTTACCGGCATAGTTTTCAATACCAGCATGCCGGTATGAATTGCGCCGGGATCAGTATCGACGCATTGAACGCATTGGACTGGCATGTTCCTGAACGTGGTAATAATGGCCTTCTCATGGCGGTGGGCGCCTATTTCTATACTTTGTTTAGTGAAGCTGACTTCGCCGCAGCACGGCAAATTTACGATTATTTAATGACCGAAACCAGCCGCTTATTACCGGCTGTAGCATTTGAAACGTTAAGCAGAGATATTATCGAACTGGCCAACAATCACAGCAATCGGCGTCTCAGCGAATTTGAGCAACAACTATCCGACAATCTTGATGCCTTGTGGCTGGTGCGCATACCCCAAATTCCCTCCAGCCGGGTGATGGGTGATGCGCCGGTATTTAGTTTTAACGAGTATGTAGACACCGCTCCCGAGAATCGTGACGACTGGGTGAGCATCCAATTACCATCACAAAATTTACCAAAGAGCCTGCTAACAACAACACCCGTCAATCCAACACCGTTTGTCGTGCCCTGGCCGGTGATGGCGATTTTGGCTGGCATACTTATGGGGTTGATTGCGCTGCTGCGTTACTGGTATCAACAACGACGGTGAATGCAAAAAACGGCTGACCACGACCGTCTAAGACAGCGACCGGTCCGGCCATCTATAATAGCGACTATGAATATGTTTGATATCGCATTACTGGGAAGCGGCTGGCTGGGTTTGCCCTTAGCCCGGCATTTTCATCAACAAGGTCTGTCGGTTGCAGCTTCTACCCGGCAATTAAGACGCTTTCCGGAAATTGAATCGGCCAACGCCATCCCCTTTTTAGTCGATATTGATAGCAGCAATGATCGCGGTGCCTTTCTTAATTGCCGCATTCTGATTGTCAATGTTACCTGCAAAAATATTGAATCCTTTCAGAATCTTATCAATCAAATTGAAAGTAGCTTAGTAGATAAGGTTTTACTGGTCAGTTCCAGTTCGGTGTATCAGAATTTACAACGTGAAGTCAGCGAAGACGAAGGTGCCGAAAATCCAGATAGTGTGTTATTCCAGATAGAGCAGTTGTTTCGAAACAGGCAGAAATTCCAGACCACTATTTTGCGTTGTAGTGGCTTAATCGACGCCCGCCGACATCCCGGCCGGTTTTTTCGGTATGGCAAACAAATCCAGCAGCCTGACGCGCCGGTCAACTTGATCCATCTCGATGATGTTATCGGTATTATTGATGCAATCATCCAGCAGCAGGCCTGGAGCGAAATATTTAATGCCAGCGCCGACACCCATCCGACAAAACGCGAATTTTATAGTTACGCCCGAACATTGCTGGACTTGCCTGCTCCGGACTGTGCCGACAACGACAGTTCACAATTTAAAATTGTCAGTAATAACAAGGTTAAACAGCAGCTTGGTTATCGGTTTTATCACCCTGATTTAATGCAAATTCAGTTTTAATGGCGACGTCAAATTGCCCGTGCGGCCAGCCTGAGGCCTATGAAAATTGTTGTCAGCCTTTGCATCTTGGCAAACAAATTGCGGCTGACGCGCTGACATTAATGCGTTCTCGCTATTGCGCTTTTGTACAACAGGATATCAACTATCTTATCAATACGCTGCAACCGGATAAGCGATGCATAGATGACTACCAAACGTTACAACAAACCTGCCAAACCACCCGGTGGCTGGGATTAAAAATCATTAACGCTGAACATCGTGGGCAACAGGCTGAAGTGGAATTTGTAGCCTTTTATGAAGATCAGCCTGTGGGTCAGTTACATGAAAGATCCTGGTTTATTTGTCAGGATGATCAGTGGTTTTATGTTGATGGTCAGTTTTTACCTGCCATAAAACTGCAACGCAACGAACCTTGTATTTGTGGCAGCGGCCGTAAATTCAAACAGTGTCATGGCCGCTGATTATTGACCCAGATAGCGCTTGCGTTTGTTGGCTTTGAGTTGCTGCAAGTCGATCATGACCAATCCGTCGATACAATAGCCAAAATTTGCATCGATATGAAAATCAATAAACCGTACTCCGCCCGGTTCACAAATATCGGCATATTGTTTGTACAACGTCGGTACGGTCACCTGCATATGCGCTAATTGCTCGCGTAGCAGTGCAAAGTCCATCTCAGCATTACCGGTAAATATCGTATTGATACGCTGCAACGTTTCGGCATCGGTTTGATAGGGGGTGCGAGCCAAACCCAGCTTTTCACAATCTTGATAATGACGGCGGTAATATTCAACAATTAGTGCCTTGCCGTAGGCTGGATAACTATTACTGAGACTGACCGGGCCGAATAGATATTGGACTTCCGGAAATTGTTTCAAATAAGCGCCAATGCCATACCATAGGTAATCCAGACTGCGTTTGCCCCAATATTTCGGGCTGACAAAGCTGCGGCCCAGCTCGATACCTTTCGCAAAATATGGCTGCATCGCTGGCTGATAATCAAACAATTCTGCAGAATAAATCTGCTGGCCGCTTTGCTGGATACGTGCGACTTCACCTATCCGATATGCGCCTGCTATTTCCAGCTCCTGCTCGTCCCACAAAATTAAATGCCGGTAATCACGGTCGTATTGGTCCAAGTCGCGTCTTTTACCCGTCCCCTCGCCGACCTGACGAAAGGTCATCTCACGCAAACGGCCGATTTCCTGCATCACAGCTGAATCAGAGCGGTAATCAAACAAATAGATCTTTTTCTGATCCGCTGTTTCACCGAGTAATAAAGCATTTTTCAGCTCATGTTTAATGGTCCGCCGGTCTTGTGGATGGGCAATTGTCAGCTCTGTGGTGAACAGCGGTTTCTTGCTTTTGGCCAGACGATATAAATGCCGGCGCAGTAATTTGGCTTTTTCGGCTTTAACCAGCGGCAAGGCTTCGATTTGCTGATAAGGAATTGGCTCACCGATGCTGACCTGAATAGTTTTGGAGTTTTTATTGAACATTTCGTGCGCCAGCATCATTCCTGATAAAGGCTTGTAGACCATCGACGCGCTGTAAAAAAGTGATGAGTTACGCGCCCCGACAAAGACCGGTAAGATCGGTGCATTGGTTTTTTTGGCAAAATTCAGAAAACCGCTGTTCCATTTGCCATCACGGACACCGCTGGGTCGGATACGTGAGACTTCACCGGCCGGAAAAACAATGATGGCTTCATCGCGGTTCAAACTATCGATAATGGTCGCAATACTGCTTTTCCGGGTAGTTTTGGTTAGATTATCCACCGGCAAAAACAAGGGTTCCAGCGCAGCAAAATTAAGCAGCATATCGTTGGCAACAATTTTTACGTCCCGACGCACTTCGCCGACCATTTTTAAGAGTGATAAACCATCCAGCGCACCGAGTGGATGGTTGGCGACGATCACCACCCGGCCGGTTGCCGGGATATTGTTACGGTGTCGGTGAGAAATGCTGTAGCTGAAATTGAAATAATCGAGCACCTCATCAATAAAATCAAATCCCGTCAGTTGCGAGTGTTGCTCGAGAAAACGATTTACTTCCTGCTCGTGCGTGATGCGTCGCAGAAAACTTAACGTCGACTTTTTAAACCACGGCTTACTATGTTCGAATTTAGGGAATTTTTGTTGAACGGCTTGTTCGATGTTCAGCATTGATAGACTCTAAGCTATTTAATAAACAATAGCTTAGCGATGCTTTATGACCGTTTAATAACGGTTTGATGACAGTCTTATGACTATATGACAGGACGCCGATAACTACTAAGATTAATCTTTTGCTTCGCTATGCGACAAATACAAAGTCAGGACAATCAGCGCAATACCACCGGCCAGTCCCAGTAAGTCCAGTGCGGTTTTAAAATCCATATTGTTAGCGTGTTCGAAGAAATTGACGATAACAATCATTAACACCACACGACCCAGCGGGGCTTTTAATGCATCGAGACAATGAAGCGCCAATACCTGCGAGTTATCGGTCTGGTCGCCGTCATCAATTTTGCTGATAAATTACTCGTACAGACCCAAGGTAACAATAAACAGCACCGTGGCCAGTAAATAACCGCCTATAACTTCAAAACATGGGTAATGGTTGATGCACGGAAGTTTTCCCGATCTTCACCGACCATATCCGTTGATATGTAAGCAGCTAAATGACCGACCAGGAACCAGACATTGACTGTTGCCACATAAAGCATAACCAGTGAGGTGATAAAACTGGCGATAACGGCGACGACAATTACAAATCGGCTATGACACAGAGCACTCTAAAACAGCTTTCCCATCGCGCTACTATCCTGAATTACGCCGCCTGCACCGGAATAGCGTGACGCATATGGGTGATGTCATTCTTTTCGTCAAGATACACCAGTGTCGGTTTGAAGTTTTCAAGCTCACTGGCATCCAGCGCGGTATAAGCGCAAATGATGATCCGGTCACCAGGCGAGGCTTTATGCGCTGCAGCACCATTGACCGAAATAATATTTGATCCATCTTCAGCACGAATGGCATAAGTCACAAAACGTTCACCATTGGCGACATTGTAAATATGAATTTGCTCATATTCACGGATACCGGCCGCGGCCAGCAATTTGCCGTCAATCGCACAGCTGCCCTCGTATTCCAACTCGGAATGGGTAACACAGGCGCGATGTAATTTGGCTTTTAAGAAAGTCAGTTGCATGGCAAAAATATCTTTAAAGAAGATCGCGCATTATCGCTTTTTACGGGCGCGCAGACAAGTTGACCGCAATATTATCAATCAGTCGAACTTCATCCAGCCGCGCCGCGACCAGAATCCGCAATTTTTGATCCTGATTAACATCAGCCATTAATAAGTCATCCGCGCGGCGAATCTCCAAATAATCAACTACAAATCCGGCATTGTTGAGCGTTTCAGTCGCCCCGTTAATCATGCTAGCAACATCCCGCTCACCTTGTTCCAGCTGTTGTTTAATCGCTGATAACTGTTGATTTAACAGGACGGCAACTGAACGCTGCGTGGCAGTCAGCCGCTGATTACGGGAGCTCATCGCCAACCCGTCCGGTTCACGACATGTTGGCGCTGCAACAATTTTCAACGGCAAGTTAAAATCTTCAACCAGTTTACGAATCAATAAAAGCTGCTGGTAATCTTTTTCACCGAACACGGCCAGATCGGGCTGCACCATATTGAATAATTTACTGACCACCGTTGCGACGCCATCAAAATGTCCGGGACGCTCAAGACCACATAATTTGTCATCCATACCCGGCACATGAACAAAACTGTGAAATTCAATTCCATTCGGGTACATCAGCGCGTTATCAGGCGTGAATAACAAATCACACCCGGCACCAGCCAGCTTTTGAATATCATTCTTCAGTGTACGCGGATAATTTGTCAGATCTTGAGGATCATCAAACTGCAGTGGATTGACATAAATACTGACAATCACTTTATCGGCCAGCGTACGGGCTTTTTTCAACAGTGATAAATGACCGTCATGCAAACTGCCCATCGTTGGAACAAAGGCAATAGTCTGATGTTGCTCCCGCCAGATTTTCAGCTGGGCACGCAGACCATTGAGGCTATCTTCAATTTGCATTAAAACTGCTGCTCGACAGTTGGAAACGTACCTTGTTTAACGGCTTCAACATAAGCATTGATGGCAGCGGCAATATGGCCGTTATCCGCCAAAAAATCATGACTGAATCGTGGCCGTTTACCTGGCGTCAGCCCCAGCATGTCGTATAACACCAGTACCTGACCATCACAGTCTTTACCCGCGCCAATACCAATCACCGGAATGCTCAGTGACTGGCTAATCGTTGTGGCCAATTCCGCTGGCACACACTCCAGTACCAACATATCGGCACCGGCTTGTTCCAGTAATTTGGCATCTTGCATCATTTTCGCAGCCGCATCTGCTTCACGCCCTTGGACAAAATAGCCGCCCAGACGATGTACCGATTGCGGCAATAAGCCTAAATGCGCACAAACCGGAATACCCCGGGCAGTCAATGCTTTGATAATCGGTTCAAAATCCGCGCCGCCTTCCAGTTTGACCATTTGCACGCCGCCCTCGGCCATCAGCCGCGCGGCGTTGCTGATTGCCTGATCAACATTGGCATAACTCATAAACGGTAAATCGGCGATAACAAACGCTTTTTCGCTGCCACGCACGACATTGCGGCTGTGATAAACCATATCGTTGACGGTCACGGGCACCGTGCTTTCCTGACCCTGAATCACCATGCCCAGCGAATCACCCACCAGAATCACTTCGACACCGGCTTGCTCCAGTACATGGGCAAAACTCGCATCATAAGCCGTTAGAACGGCGATTTTTTCGCCGGCTGCTTTCATTTTGCGCAGACTGCTAAGCGATAAACGGCTCATGCTTTAGCTTCTTTGACCGGTAACGGATTGTAATACTGCCGGCCACTTTGCAGCGTGCAGATTTGATCCAGTAACTGCTGATAATCGGCTTCGCTATTAACCAGATCAATTTGCTCGGCGTTAACAATCAACAGCGGCGACGCATCGTAATAATGAAAAAAATCGGCATAAGCATCAGCAAGTCGTTTTAAGTAGGCATCTTCAACATGCTGCTCGTAGCTGATACCGCGCTGGCTGATCCGTGCTTTCAAAACCGGCAGGGATGCTTGCAGATAAATCACCAGGTCCGGCGAGCGGTGATGCAGTGTCAGATTGTCATAGACCATGTTATACAAGGCCAGCTCATCATCATCCAACGAAATCTGTGCGAACAGGCGGTCTTTTTCCAGCATAAAGTCGGCAACATGCAGGCTGGTAAATAAATCATCTTGCTGCAGGGTCTGCGCAAGCCTCACCCGCTGCATCAGAAAGCTAAGCTGGGTGGGTAATGCCGATTGTTTTGGGTGCAGGTAAAACTTTTCCAGAAACGGATTTTGCTCCGGCGCTTCCATCAAAGTATTGCCACCGAAACTATCTGCCAGCCGTTTGACCAGATGCGTTTTACCCACGCCAATCGGGCCTTCGACAACAATGTAATGATGTGGCAAATTTCTCATAACTGTCAGGGCCTGTTTATCTTTCCAATCGTTGTAATGCACCACGCGGGCATCGCGAGGCTATTGCTTGTAAGTTGCCCTGCCCCGGAATCAGGATATCGCCGGCTATTTCCAAAAGCGGATAAACGACAAATGCCCGCTGGTTCAGTCCCGGGTGTGGCACGCTCAGGCGTTCATCTTCTATCATTTGCTGACCATAGAGCAAGATATCCAAATCCAGCGTGCGTTCACCCCAATGCCGTTTACGCTGCCGGCCATGTTGCTGCTCAATTGCATGCAACGTATCCAGCAAATCATGCGCTGGCAATGTCGTATCGAGCAAGGCAACCGCATTAATATAATCCGGCTGATCCTGCGGCCCCATCGGCGGACTGGCGTACAGCGATGAGGTTTTAAGTAATTTTGTTGCCGGTAAAGACTGTAAATCGATTAACGCCGTTTTAATTTGCTCGGTCGGCGCTTCAAGATTACTGCCAAGTCCAATATATGCCAGCATCAATCTGCCTGTCTGGCAGACGGTTTACGACGCCGGCGGCGACGACGTTTTGGCGCGTTATCGGTTTTACTTAAACCATCGACCATATTGGTTTGTTCAATGGCTGAGGCCTGCTGAAATTTTGTCCACCAGTCCGTCAATTCCTGTAGCGGCTCGCCAGCTTCTGCACGCAAAGCCAAAAAATCATAACCGGCACGAAATTTAGGGTGCAGCAATAAAGCAAAAGCCCGTTTGCCTTGGCGGCGCATCAAACGTGGCTGAAGGGTCCAGATATCACGGGTGACCAGACTGAAACGCTTGGGGATCGCTACGGTTTGAATTTGTTCAGCCAGCACTTCACCGGCCGCTCGTTGCATCGCCGGGATTTCCGGCATTTGCTGACTAAGCTCCTGCCAGCGCTTACGCAGCGGCTCCCATAAAAGTGCAGCAAATAAAAATGCCGGAGTCACCGGTTTACCTTCGGCCAGTCGGTTATCAGTGTTTTGCAAGGCTTTCATCAGCAAGGTGCGTGGGTAATCATCGACCTGTTGATGTAATAATACCGCCGTTTGCGGATACAAATAATCGAATACGCCGTAATGACATAACAACTCATGCGTCATGGCCGCCTGACCGCTCATATATAACTTCAGGGTTTCATCAAATAGTCGCGCCGGCGGTATATCACTTAACAATGGGGCCAGTTCAGTGATCAACGCTTCAGTTTCTGCTTCCAGTTTCAGGCCCAGTTTGGCCATGAATCGCAACGCGCGAAGCATCCGCACCGGATCTTCACGATAACGCACCTGCTTATCACCTATCAGCCGGATCAGGCCTTTTTGTAAATCAGCAATACCACCGGTGTAATCGACAATCGTAAAATCAGCAATATTGTAATAAAGCGCATTAATTGTGAAATCGCGACGCCAGGCATCCTGTTCCAGCGTGCCATAAACATTGTCTTGCATGATGCGGCCATCAAGCTGGTTCTCGGCATCTGGCGGCGCCCGGAAAGTGGCCACCTCAATGATTTCATCACGACCAAAACGGACATGTACTAATTTAAAACGCCGGCCAATCAGCTGGCTGCGACGAAACAATTTATGTACCTGTTCAGGTAAGGCATTGGTACTGATATCAAAATCTTTTGGTTCATAGCCCAGCAGTAAATCGCGTACACAACCACCAACCAGATAGGCTTCAAAGCCCGCATCTTTAAGGGTGTATAAGACCTTTAAGGCGCTGGGACTAATCACTTTACGGGATATATTGTGGTCAGCTCGCGGTACGATGAGCGGCGGCGCGCCAGCTGCAGCAGCCCGGCTTTTTTTGCCGGCTTTGACCTGTTTGATTTTATTAATAATATTATTAAATGACAGCATAAGCGCCGAATAATAGCATGCTACGGCGGTTTAACAGCAATTTGCGCGGTATTTTTTGACTACAATTCTAATGCAAGTTGCACCGGTTTAAATGATTTACGGTGTATTGCTGAAGGTCCAAGTTTCATCAATGCCAGTTGATGTGCGGCGGTTGGATATCCTTTGTGTTTACCAAGATCGTAACCAGGATATTGTGCATCGAGGATCAGCATTTCCTGATCACGGGCGACTTTGGCAAGTATCGACGCGGCGGCAATCGCCTGATCGTTCAAATCACCTTTGATAATTGTCAAAACCGGATACGGCAAATCTGGTGCATGAATACCATCAACATGGACTTTATCCGGTTGGATGGCTAAAGCCAGCACGGCTCGGCGCATCGCCAGTAAACTGGCTTGAAGGATATTCAATGCATCAATTTCATCAACTTCGGCGCGCCCCAGTGCCCAGCATAAAGCACGCTCCTGAATCAGCGGTACCAGCGCTTCACGGCGTTTTTCTGAAAGCTTTTTGGAATCGGTCAGGCCATCAATGGGTTTACGGGGATCTAAAATCACAGCCGCCGTTACAACCGGCCCGGCCAATGGGCCACGCCCGACTTCATCGACACCTGCGATAAGCATCAGTTATCAGTGCCGATAAGTTTTAACACCAGCTGAGCCGCGTTGTCAGCTGCACCTGCCGGGCCCAACGCATTGCGTACTTGTTGCTGTATTTTTTCGGCACGCTGACGGCTTTGCGGATGGGTCAGCAGATCGGTCAGTAATTGATCCAAACGCACCTCGGTGACTTCATCTTGCAGTAATTCGGTTATCAGCGGTTCATCAGTAACGATATTACATAAACCAACATAGGGAATTTTTACCAGCCGCTTCAGAATCCGGTAACTCCAGGGCGAGACTTTATAGGCAATTAAATGCGGCGTGCCCAGCAGTGCGATTTCCAGTGTCACGGTTCCCGATGCCGCAACAATCGCATCACAGGCTTTGATTAAATCGTAAAAGTCACCCGTTACCACCTGAATCGGCAAACGGCTTTTGTCAGTAAATGATTTGATGTAATCCAACGAAATGCCTGGTGCCAATGGCAAAACCACACTGACATCAAAATGGCGCTGCTGAATCCGCTCGGCAGCCGCCAGCATTACTGGTAATAAGGCATTTATTTCACTACGCCGGCTGCCCGGAAATAAACCAATCAC
>JAWWAG010000036.1:0-16446 GCA_033721795.1 Methylophaga sp.
GATGCAATTGCCAAGTACCGAAGATATTGCGGATCGTCGTGTAATGCAATTTATGGAAACGTTATCCGAAACCATTGAATCGCAGGATCTCGCTTATTTTGAAACGATTATCAGCCAGTATCAGCAGGAACATGATGCCGACCCAACTGAAATCGCTGCTGCTTTGGCATTTTTGGTGCAAAAAGAACGGCCGCTGAATCCGGTGAAACACGTCAGCGAACGCGCGCCGCGTGAAGAACGTCCACAGTCCGAAAAAAGCTTTCGTGACGATCGGCCGCCACGGGGTGAAAAACGCAGTGATCCAAGACCACCACGTGCCCATCCAAAAGAAGAAGATATGGACACCTATCGGGTTGAAGTCGGTCGTACTGATAATGTCGAGCCACGTAATCTGGTTGGTGCGATTGCCAATGAAGCCGGTATCGAAAGTCAGTTTATTGGCCGTATCACCATTAATGAAGATCACAGCCTGATTGATTTACCGCAAGGTATGCCAAAAGATATTTTTCAGCACCTTCGTAAAGTCTGGGTTGCCAATAAGCCGATGAATATCAGCCTGGCCGGTGAAGACGATATTGCTGCCAGTGCCTCACGGCGCAGCTTTAAAAAAGATCGCCCGTCTGCACCAAGAGGCGATAAACGACCGAATAAATTTAAAAAAGGCTAAACCGCTAATTTGAATCACTAAAAAGTCACTGCTTGCAGTGACTTTTTTTTTCATCGTGCCACAATAGCCGGCATGCTGAATATTATTTGGATTGCCTTTTTTCTGATTGCCTTTGCGGTAGCGCTATTTAAGCTGGTTGTACTCGGCGACACCGAAATATTCAGCCAGATGATGCAGGCATTGTTTGCCCTATCCAAAACGGCTTTTGAAATTGCACTAGGTCTGACCGGCATTCTCGCCCTGTGGCTCGGCATTATGAAAATTGGCGAACGCAGCGGCTTTGTCGAATGGCTGACCCGCGGTTTGAGGCCGCTTTTTATCAGACTGATGCCTGAAGTACCGCATAATCATCCGGCGCTGGGCGCCATGGTTATGAATATTTCTGCCAATGCATTAGGTTTGGATAATGCCGCGACGCCGCTCGGCATCAAAGCCATGCAAGAGTTGCAAAAACTTAATCCGTTTAAAGACACCGCCAGTAATGCCCAGATTTTATTTCTGGTTATCAATACCTCGGCGGTGACCTTGTTTCCGGTCACTATTTTTACCTATCGTGCACAGATGGGCGCAGCCAACCCTACCGATGTGTTTATTCCCATTCTGATAGCCACCTATTGCTCTACTTTAATAGGCTTGATCACGGTAGCGGCGGTACAAAAAATTAACCTGTTCGATAAAGTAGTGCTTGCTTATCTGGGTGGCATATCCGCGGTGGTATTTGGTCTACTGGCTTATTTTTCCAGCCTCAGCCAACAACAAATGTTGGTGCAGTCCGGGATGATGAGCAATATTGTTATTTTTACTTTGGTCATCGCTTTTATTATTGCCGCCGCCTGGCAGCGGGTAAACGCTTATGAGGCCTTTATTGAAGGCGCCAAAGAAGGCTTCAACACAGCTGTAATGATTATCCCCTATCTGGTCGCTATGTTGGTAGCGATTGGCGTATTCAGAGCCAGTGGCGCCCTGGATATACTGGCCGATGGGGTGCGCAACGCTGTGTTGTTTTTTGGTTTTGATGACCGCTTTGTTGATGCCTTACCAACGGCATTGATGAAACCATTCAGTGGCAGCGGTGCCCGTGCCATGATGATAGACACTATGGAAGTACATGGCGCTGATTCGTTTGCCGGACGCTTGGCATCAATTGTTCAGGGTAGTACCGAAACCACATTTTATGTGTTGGCCGTCTATTTTGGCGCGGTAGGTATCCGCAACGTCCGGCATGCTGTTGGTTGTGGTTTGGCGGCTGATATTGCCGGCATAACTGCCGCGATTTTTATAGCCTACTGGTTCTTCGGCTAAACCTGACTGGCTCATTTAGACACCGCCAAAAATAAATCATCGTCTTGTTGCAATTTCTGCTACATTTTATCGCCCTTTCAGGGACTTAGGCCTGTCAAAGTTTACAAACAGGCCATGTGCTAATGGAGAAGTTGCGCATTGAATGCCCCGCTGTTCATCGATCCGACTTTGCTGGATCAGGTTGCTGATCAACTTGCCGAAACCGGCTATTGCGTGTTGCCGCAGTTATTACCGTTACCCCTCAATCATGACTTGTATCGACGTGTGGCAAGGCTGGATGATCATAATGCGTTGACGTTGGCCGGTATTGGCCGTGAACAGGCTTTTCAGGTCAACACGCAAATCCGCAAGGATGAAACCCGCTGGCTGAACGATGCGCATCCGATTGATACCGCCTACTTAGCTGCAATGTCAGCGTTTCGGTTGGCGATGAACGAACGGCTGTTTTTGGGCCTCTTTGATTACGAAGCACATTATGCCCATTATGGTCCCGGCGCTTTCTACAAACGCCATGTGGATGCCTTTAAAGGCCAATCCAGCCGCATTTTGACCACTGTGTTATATTTAAACCCAAATTGGCAAACTCAGGATGGTGGCCAATTGATAATTTATCAGCCTGACAGTGATGCTATAGTAACTACTGTCGAACCTGAACTCGGGACCTTTGTGGTGTTTTTAAGTGATCAATTCCCACACGAAGTATTACCTTGCCAACAGGATCGCTACAGTATTGCCGGCTGGTTCCGCGCCCACGATCCGCTACAGGCACCTTTCATTTAACATGCCATTGCCCAACTGGCAAATTCTGGAACTCGGCCATCCGCTGCTACGGGAACAGGCGAAACCGGTTACCCATGTTGAATCTGCTGAAACGCAGCAACTGCTGGATGATTTGTTGGCTTTTGTCTCGAAAAAAAAGGGCATGGGCATCGCTGCACCGCAGGTTGGTATCAGCAAACAGATTTTTATTATGTGCAGTCATCCCAATCAGCGTTATCCCGACGCACCGGAAATGCCACCCACCTGTATCATAAATCCACAGATTATCAGTATGGATGGCAGCATCGAAAAAGACTGGGAAGGCTGTCTCAGTATTCCCGGTCTGCGAGCTTTGGTGCCCAGAGCAGAAACTGTCCGGGTACGTTATCTTAAACGTGATGGTCAGCAAGTCGATTCGACTTATCACGGCTTTTTGGCCCGCCTGTTTCAGCATGAATATGATCATTTGCATGGCAGGCTGTTTATCGATCATGCTGAATCAACACTAGATATCATGACCGAAAAACAATGGCGTAAAGCCATCTTGGGTGAAGATTAGCCGCCTTAACAGGAGCATGCAATGGCGCAGCAATATCCAGCGCTTAACGATCGTTTGATTGATTTTATTCATGCCCAACGACTGTTTTTTGTCGGCACCGCGACAGCTGACAGCCGCGTCAATATCTCGCCAAAAGGCATGGACTCGCTGCGTGTCATTAATGCTAATCGAGTTATGTGGCTGAATGTGACTGGCAGTGGCAATGAAACCGCCGCACACGTTCAGGATAATCCCCGCATGACCATTTTGTTTGCTGCCTTTACCGGCAAACCGATGATTCTCAGGCTTTATGGTAAAGCAACTGTCATTCATCAGCGCGACCCACAATGGGCCACGCTGTACCCACAATTTGATGCCCTGCCCGGCGCCCGGCAAATCTTTATTCTGGATATTGATCTGGTACAAACATCTTGCGGCATGGCTGTGCCGTTATTTGATTATGTCGGTGACCGGGAATTGCTGAACAAGTGGGCAGATAATAAGGGTGAAGCAGGTATTCGTGAATACTGGCGACAAAAAAATCAGCAGAGTATTGATGGCATTGAAACGGATATTGTCAGTAAAAATATCAGCTAATGATCATTTACCAAACATTTCACCAACAGCAATCGCCAAAGCATTTGAGCGATCTTTTGAACGTAAAGCTTGCATAATCGGCTCACGCAGTTCCGGCATATACAACAAATCGGCTAATAACTGACTGAAACCCGGCTGGCCGGCATTATTCAATGCCAGTTGCTCACAGTATAAATTTGCCAGCTGCGGTTGTTTTAATACTGCCCAGCAGCGGCCGCCAATCACCGCCAGAATTTCAATATCGCGACTGCAATCATGTTTCAGCGTCTGCTCGACCATACCGGCCAATAATCCCTGTGCAGGGCTGTTGGACGCCGCTCTGAGACAGGCCATTACATTTGCCGAATTGGGCTGTGGTTTTTGTAGTTCGCCAGACAATAACTTTGACAGTTGTTCAACCAGACTGGTAGGAGGCTGCGCATTTTCCAGAAAATTACACACAGTCTGAAACGGTACTTCAGGCAATTTCGGCAGGGTTTGTATTACCCTCTGCAAGTCATCGGGGTCATCCAATCTGATCGCAAAATCCGCCACAGCTTGCATCGGCAAAGACTGCCATTGTTCAATAGCATTTTGACCGGTGAAATACTGATAAGCGGTTTGAAAATGCTGCGAGGCCGTCAGCTTTAGATGGTAAGTGGCCATCGCATTAAATGCCGCCATTTTTTCTTCGCGGGGTGTAAAGGAATAAGGGCTGTCTTTTAATGCGCCTTCAATTGGTTGACCATCAGTTGCGGCCAGCATCGATTCACCAACACGTTCCAACAACATCATCAAAAAGGCATCACGGGCTTGCGGTATCAATAAGCCCTGCTCATCCAGCGGCAATTTCAAAAACCAGACATAACGGTTATCAGGTCGCTGCGGATCCCAGAAAATCACCCCGAAAAGTGCATGTCTTTGTAAAGGATACGGATACGGCTGATGCGTACGTTCAAACTGATCAAAGGTTTTGTTACTGAGTTTGGCAACGCGCCTTCCCATATCAAACACTCGGAATTTAGCACCGCTGTGTTCTAAAAAAGCACTGAGTGTGGTGATAGGATTTTCTGCAGGTAATTCAGATTCCGCCATCGGCTTTATCAGGTGCGGTATTCGGCGTTGATTTTGACGTAGTCGTAAGAAAAATCGCAGGTCCAGACATAATCTTGTGCATCACCCCGTCCTAACTCGACATGAATGGTGATTTCGCTTTGATTCATGACTTGTTGGCCTCGTTCTTCGGTGTAATCTTCTGCTGGCTCGCCACCGGCAACAATTGGCACTTCATTCAAAGCAATATGAATTTTGCTTAAATCCAGATGCTCTAAACCACTCCGGCCAACGGCGGCCAGAATACGGCCCCAATTAGGATCTGAAGCAAATAATGCCGTTTTAACCAATGGTGAATGGGCAATGGTATAAGCGACTTGCCGGCATTCAGTGGTATCTGAACCACCTTTAACGGCAATGGAAATAAACTTGGTGGCACCCTCACCATCACGGACAATAGCCTGAGCCAAGAATCGGCTGAGATCATTCAATGCTTGTAAAAAAGTTTGTGCCTCAATGCTATCGAGCGAGTCAATTTCTGCGTTGCCGGCTTTGCCTGTCGCAATTAATACGCAGGCATCGTTGGTTGAGGTATCACCGTCAACGGTGATACGGTTAAAAGACTGATTCATAGACCGGCGCAGTAATTGGTCCAATATAGGCTGACTAATGGCGGCATCAGTCGCAATGTAAGATAACAGGGTAGCCATATCAGGGCGGATCATGCCTGATCCCTTGGCAATGCCTGTGAGCGTCACCGTTTGGCCATTGAGCTCGCACTGAATACTACGTGCTTTAGCAATAGTGTCGGTAGTCATAATGGCATGCGCGGCAGCAAACCAATTATCAGCCTGCAACCCCGAGAATGCTGCCGGCAAAGCCGCTTCGATTTTTTCTACGGGCAATTGCTGACCAATGACACCAGTAGAAAATGGCAGAACAGATTCGGCGTTAACACCGGCTATTTGCGCAACTGCCTGACAACTTTGTCTGGCAGCTTGCATGCCTTTGATGCCTGTGCCGGCATTGGCATTACCGGAATTAATCAGCAAATAACGTGGCGCGGCTTGTGTTTGATGTTCGCGGCACAATATTACCGGTGCTGCACAAAAAGCATTACGGGTATAAACCGCAGCGGTATGACTGCCCTCGGCAATTTCAAATAACACGACATCCTGCCGGCCCGGTTTTTTAATACCGGCACTGGCCGTCGCCAGCCGAATACCATTAATTGCCTGCAAATCAGCCGCCACTGGCGGCAACAAATTAACAGCCATTAACTGACTTGTCCGTGGCAGTTTTTGAATTTTTTACCACTGCCACATGGACAGGCTTCATTACGACCAACTTTGCGACCATCGCGGGTGATCGGCTGACTGGCCGTAGGCTGATCAGTATCGTCTTCAGATGAATCTATTGTCGATGCATCGGCGTGCTGATATTCAACATCAGCAGATTGACGTCGCTGCGCTTCAACCGCTTCAACATCAGATGGTGCACGCACCTGAACACGTGAAATCAAACTAATCACATCATGTTTGATCGTTGACAGCATCGCAGTAAACAACGAGAAAGCTTCACGTTTATATTCTTGTTTGGGATCTTTTTGCGCATAACCACGCAGGTTAATACCCTGACGCAGATAATCCATCTGTGCCAAATGCTCTTTCCACTGTGAATCCAGGGTTTGCAGCATGATAGCTTTTTCAAAATGTCGCATCAGTTCGGCGCCAACTTGTTCTTCTTTGGCTTTACAGGCCGATTCAGCGGCCTCAATAATTTTGTCGCGCAATGATTCTTCATGGAGAGTGTTATCCGACTCCAGCCAACCACTGATATCTAAATCCAGTGCAAAATCATCACGCAGCGCTTGCTCAAGGCCCGCCACATTCCACTGCTCATCAATGCTGTTCGGTGGAATATAAATACTGATAACGTCATTAATGACGCTGGCGCGCATGCTGGTCACTGCATCGGCTACATCATCTGTTGCCATCAGTTCATTGCGCTGTTCGTAAATAACTTTACGCTGATCATTGGCAACGTCATCGAATTCCAGCAATTGCTTACGAATATCGAAGTTATGACCCTCAACTTTCCGCTGGGCATTTTCAATGGCGCGGCTGACCCATGGATGCTCAATGGCTTCCCCCTCTTCCATACCCAGTTTTTGCATCAATGCGGCCATTCGGTCTGAAGCAAAAATACGCATCAGATTATCTTCAAGTGACAGATAAAAACGGGTTGAACCGGGATCACCCTGACGACCTGAACGGCCACGCAGCTGATTGTCGATACGCCGTGATTCATGGCGCTCTGAACCGATAATATGTAAACCACCCGCGGCAAGAACAGCATCATGACGCTTTTGCCATTCTGCTTTTACAGCGGCTTTCTTTTCTGCCGTGACATTTTCACCGAGACTTTCGATTTCAGCATCAAGGCTGCCACCGAGCACAATGTCGGTACCACGACCGGCCATGTTGGTGGCAATAGTCACCGCAGCAGGTTTACCAGCCTGAGCGATGATCTGTGCTTCTTTTTCATGGAATTTAGCGTTTAAAACCTCGTGAGGTATTTTCGCTTGGGTCAGCAGCCTATCAACATATTCAGATGTTTCAATGGATGCCGTACCGACCAGCACCGGTTGCTTTCGCGCCACACAGTCTTTGATGTCTTCTAAAATAGCGTCGTATTTTTCTTTGCCTGTTAAGTAAATTCGGTCGGCTTCATCTTTACGCTGCATCGGCCGGTGAGTTGGGATTACCACCACTTCCAAACCATAAATTGATTGCAACTCGTAGGCTTCAGTATCAGCGGTACCGGTCATACCGGAAAGTTTGTTATACAGACGGAAATAATTCTGGAATGTAATCGACGCCAGTGTTTGGTTTTCGTTCTGGATTTTGACGCCTTCTTTGGCTTCAACGGCTTGATGTAAACCTTCTGACCAACGACGGCCATGCATGGTCCGCCCGGTGAATTCATCAACAATCACAACCTGATTATCCTGAACGATGTAATCCACATCTCGCTGGAACAGCACATGTGCCCTTAGCGCCGCCGTCACATGATGCATCAGGCCAATATTGGCTGCATCATAAAGACTGGCGTCCTCACTGAGCAGATTGGCTTGCGTCAGCAGGTTTTCAATTTTTTCATGGCCGGCTTCGGTGAAATGGACCTGTTTATTTTTTTCATCAACGGTGTAATCACCTTCTTTGATGATTTCCAGCGTATCGCCTTCGCCCTTGGTTTCCTGTTTAGTGAGTTTTGGAATCAGGGTATTAATTTGCTGGTAAAGCGCAGAACTGTCTTCTGCCGGACCGGAGATAATCAGCGGTGTACGGGCCTCATCAATCAGGATCGAGTCGACCTCATCAATAACGGCAAAGTTAAGCTCACGCTGGACTTTATCTTCGATACGAAACGCCATGTTGTCGCGAAGATAGTCAAAGCCAAATTCATTGTTGGTACCGTAGGTGATATCTGCTTGATATGACTGACGGCGCTCATCGCTACTCATCCCACCGACAATGACGCCAGTCGACAACCCCAGAAAACCATAAAGTTTGCTCATCCAGGCAGCATCACGGCGTGCTAAGTAATCATTAACGGTGATAACGTGGACACCTTTGCCGGGCAAAGCATTTAAATAAACTGCCAGCGTCGCGACCAGGGTTTTACCCTCACCGGTTTTCATTTCCGCAATTTTGCCCTGATTCAGCACCATACCGCCGATCAGCTGCACATCAAAGTGACGCATTTCCAGGGTACGTTTGCCCGCTTCACGAACCACTGCAAATGCTTCAGGCAAAATATCATCGAGTGTCTGGCCGTCATCAAGCCGTTGTCTAAATTCAACGGTTTTCGCGGCTAGAGCAACATCGTCAAGTTCAGCGTAGGTGGATTCCAGTTCGTTAATTTGCGCGATATTTTTTTGCAGTTTTTTGATGACACGCTCATTACGGCTACCAAAAAACTTACTGAATAAATTGCCTACCATGACTAAACTTACCTGTTGAAGTGCGCAGCGTCTGCGGTGAATAAGATAAACCGCGTGATTATAACGCGGACAGCAGACAAGATCGAAACCTTGTCTGCTTGATTTAATTGGCGACGAAAAAGCTGATTACAAGAGGCTTATTCAGTATCGATGTAGTTATAAGGATTGACTGACTTGCCATCTTTGAGGATTTCAAAGTGCACATGCGGACCGGTAGACCGGCCGGTTGAGCCCATCAGCGCCAATACATCACCTTTAGCGACACGATCACCCGTTTTGACTTTCAAGGTTTTATTATGAGCATAGCGGGTCATATAACCATTGCCATGATCTATTTCAACCAAGCCGCCATAGCCACCTTTTACACCGGCCCAACTCACGATGCCATCAGCGACATTGTGAACCGTGGTCCCTGTTTTACCAGCAATATCAATTCCGTCGTGGAAAACTTTTTTGCCGTTAAATGGATCAACCCGATAACCATAGAACGAGGATATCCAACCATCCTTAACAGGACGCCCGGTAGGAATAGCGCCGGTAATGCTATCGCTAGTCAGCAGATATTCCTGCAAAGCAGCCAGCGTATCCTGCTGGCTGGCAAATTCTTCGTTAAGGCTGGCAATACCTTTTTCTAACTCTTCACTGGTCAGTATGCTGGCATCGTGTTCAATACCGCCCATGCCGGGACCAATATCAAAATCAAATTCACTGGTATCAAATCCAGCCACTTCAGCAAGACGCTGGCTAAGCATTTTCAGACGGATAGCTTCGGCTTGTAAACCGCCAAGTTGTTGCGCATAAAAGCCTTCCAAGGCTTCATTTTCGGTGGTATTAATTGAAATCGGCTGATGTATCGGGGGTGTTAAAAAGTGAGCAGTTGGAAAGGGAGAATTGTCTGATGGTGCCGGTGGATTCAGCCAGTTCATGACCCCGTAAGTACTGCCGACGATGGCGCCTATCAGCAATATGCTCAGCAAACTTAACCATGTTCGGCTAATATGCCATTGTTTATGGCCTGCTTTGTTGGCCGGTATAATTATGATCTGCATTGTTTACGCTCAGTCTTGGAAATAATTCATGTCGAACAAGCCCCGGGCTTTCGCCAAGCTCTGTCAACAGCATCCTCACTTACTACAACTCCACAGTCGCGCCCAGAAATTAACCCAGCTGGATAGTCTTCTGCAAGCAATTTTACCCGACAACTTTGCCGGCCGTTGCCGGCTGGTGAATCGTGATGGCAGTGAAGCTACCATCATTGCCGAAAATGCGGCAATCGCCAGTATGTTACGTTTTCAGACTCGCAAGATTTGTCAGCAACTATCGACACAGCTTACTGAGCCCATCCTGAAAATTACCGTCAAGGTCCGTCCTGATTACCGGTTACAACCGGCAAGAGCCAGGCTTAAAAACACATTAGCCCTGTCAAATGACAATGCCCAGTTAATAGAACAGACCGCTGAGGGCATCAGCGATCTGCGATTAAAAGCTGCGCTTACCCGATTGGCCAAACGCGGCAAAAAAACTTAGTTAGCTGACAATAGATGCGGCCGGCCGGCTAAACAGAATCGGTGCATCTTTGTCTTCTTCAAAGCTGACCAGTTCCCAGGCATCTTCCTGTGCCAATAATTTACGCAATAAACGATTATTTACTTCGTGACCGGACTTATGGCCGACAAATGCACCAATCAAGCTATGACCCAACAGGTAAAGGTCACCAATAGCATCAAGCACTTTATGGCGAACAAATTCATCTTCGTAGCGCAAACCATCTTCATTAAGCACACGGAAATCGTCAACAACAATGGCGTTATCCATACTGCCACCTAAAGCCAGATTCATTTCCCGCAGTTTTTCGATATCTTTCATAAAACCGAAAGTCCGCGCCCGGCTGACTTCACGAACAAAGGATGTGGAGGAGAAATCTACATCCACTTGCTGTGGTCTGCCGGTAAACGCCGGATGTTCAAAGTCGATGGTGAACGATACTTTGAAGCCCTCAAAGGGCTCAAATCTCGCCCATTTATCACCGTCTTCAAGAATGACCGGTTTTTTGATGCGGATAAACTGTTTGGCGACGTTCTGCTCTTCAATACCGGCAGATTGCACCAGAAATACAAAGGGTCCCGCACTGCCATCCATAATCGGCACTTCTGCGGCATTCAGATCGATGTAGGCGTTATCGATACCGAGCCCCGCCAGCGCCGACAATAAATGCTCTACCGTCGAGACTTTCTGACCATGTTGAATCAGAGTGGTAGACAGTGCTGTTTCACCAACATTAACGGCTTTGGCCTCAATTTCGACCACAGGCTCTAAGTCCACGCGGCGGAAAATAATGCCGGTATTCGGGGCAGCCGGCCGCAGCGTCAAATAGACCATTTCGCCGCTGTGTAAACCGACACCAGTGGCACGAATCACATTTTTTAATGTTCGTTGCTTGATCACCGTGTGACCCCCTTTTGTATCAATAAGCAGCTAATAATATCACAAGCTTGAAAACTGTCACCTCAGTGAAATATTCCCATCAATCTGCCTGACGGCGTAAAAATGCCGGAATATCCAGATAATCCATATTGACATCACCGTTAGCGACTTGTTTCTTCTGTTCGCCCTGACGATTACGCATCACCGTTGGTTCGTCATAATCGACTTCAACTGATTTTTTAACGATTTCAATTTGCGGTGCAGCGGCTTCAACCGGCTTCACTACCGCAGCGCGAGCGCCGCCCAGGCCAGTTGCTACTACTGTGACACGCAGTTCATCAGTCATATCTGGATCGATTACGGTACCAACCACAACCGTTGCATCTTCAGAAGCAAATTCTTTGATGGTGTTACCGACTTCTTCGAATTCGCCGATGCTCATGTCCAAACCTGCGGTGATATTAACCAGCACGCCGCGCGCACCTGCCAAATCAACATCTTCCAAAAGCGGGCTAGAAACAGCCAGGCGTGCAGCTTCAGTGGCTCGATTTTCACCAGAAGCACGACCGGTCCCCATCATAGCCATGCCCATTTCCGACATCACGGTACGTACGTCAGCAAAATCGACGTTAATCATACCTTCTCGGGTAATTAGTTCGGCAATACCCTGAACTGCGCCGAGCAACACATCATTAGCTGATTTGAATGCATTCAGGAGGCTCATGTCTTTACCCAGGACTTTCAGCAGCTTTTCATTCGGGATGGTAATCAGTGAATCGACATGCTGACTCAGTTCCTCAATACCGGCCATCGCGACTTTCATGCGCTTGCCGCCTTCAAATGGAAATGGTTTGGTGACAACAGCTACGGTCAGTATGCCCATTTCTCTGGCAACCTGAGCGACGACCGGTGCAGCACCGGTACCGGTACCACCGCCCATACCGGCAGTGATAAACACCATATCGGCGCCTTTAATCACTTCCATGATGCGTTCGCGATCTTCCAAGGCTGCCTGACGACCGACGTCAGGATTGGCACCCGCACCCAGGCCTTTTGTGATATCCGTGCCCAGTTGCAATTGTGTTGTTGCTGCACTGCGGCGTAAGGCCTGTGCATCAGTATTGGCACAAATAAAATCGACGCCTTCGATTTTATTAACCACCATGTGTTCCAAGGCGTTACCGCCACCACCACCGACACCAATTACTTTGATGACGGCATTCTCTGTATAGGTGTCAATCAATTCAAAAGTCATAACATTTCTCCCCACTTTTTTTTACACAAACTTGCTCAGAAATTGCCCTGAAACCAACTCTTCATTCTGGCAAGCATTCCTTTAAATCCTTCCGACATCACAGACTCGCTGTGACCGGCACTCACTTGTTCATTTCCAAATAACAACAACCCCACACCGGTGGCATGGATGGGATTACGGACGACTTCGACCAAACCACCGACATGGGTCGGCAGACCAAGGCGTACTGGCAGATGAAACACCTCTTCAGCGAGTTCAATAACGCCTTCCATTTTGCTGCTGCCACCCGTTAAAACCACACCGGCTGCCAGCATTTCCTCAAAACCACTGCGGCGCAGTTCGGTCTGCACCAGCATCAATAATTCTTCATAACGTGGCTCAACCACTTCAGCCAGAGTCTGACGTGCGAGCTGACGTGGTGGCCTGTCGCCAACACTCGGGACTTCAATGGTTTCGTCTTCACGAGCCAGCTGCGTCAGTGCGCAGGCATATTTGATTTTGATTTCTTCGGCATATTGGGTCGGGGTGCGGAGCGCCACGGCAATATCGTTGGTGACCTGATCGCCAGCAATCGGAATCACCGCGGTATGGCGAATAGCACCGTCAACAAATACTGCGATATCAGTAGTACCGCCGCCAATATCCACCAGGCAGACGCCCAGTTCTTTTTCATCCTGCTCCAGCACCGAGTAGCTTGATGCCATTTGTTCGAGGATGATGCCGTCAACGACAAGGCCACAGCGCTCGATACATTTGGTGATATTTTGTGCGGCACTGACCGCGCCGGTAATCAAATGCACTTTGGCTTCCAGACGCACGCCTGACATACCGATTGGCTCACGGATACCTTCTTGATTATCAATAATGAATTCCTGCGGCAAGACATGCAGCAATTGCTGATCGCCAGGGAAATGCACTGCTCGCGCGGCGTCCAGAACGCGATCCAAATCGCCCTGGGTCACTTCTTTATCGCGAATGGCCACCGTGCCATGTGAATTCAGGCTGCGAATGTGGCTGCCGGCAATACCAGCAAATACTGAATGGATTTGGCAGCCGGCCATCAACTCTGCTTCTTCAATAGCCCGTTGAATCGATTGCACTGTCGATTCGATATTCACCACTACGCCTTTTTTCATGCCACGCGCAGGATGAGAGCCGATACCGATAATTTCCAGCTTATTGTCACCGGGGCCGGCATCATGAATTGGTGCTGCGACAATGGCCACCACTTTCGAGGTGCCAATGTCCAGTCCGACAATCAGTTCGCGTTCGCTTCGTTTAGACATCATACGGTTCCATTAAAATCAGGTTGCTGGCCGCTTTTCCATTGCACCGCAAGGCCATTGGTGTAGCGCATATCAATCGTTGCGATCTGTTCACGGTAAACCGCCAGTTGACCGCCAAATACGCGAATAAATCGTTGCAAACGGGCTTCACTGTCAGCTCGCCCTAATTGCAGCTGTAAGTCATTGCTAAAAGTCATCGCCCAACTACGTCGCTCATCCATTCGCAAACTGCGAATACGCAATTCCAAAGCATTGAGATCCTGCTGCATAACGACCAGACGACGGGCCATCATTTCGCTGCTGCCTTTCGGTCCGTGTAATTGCACCAAACCCTCTGGAAAACTGGCCATCTCAGGGTAAAACACTTGCCCGCGGTTATTGACTAGGCCGTCTTCATTCCAACGGGCAATCGGCTTATGTTCGGTGACAATCAGATGCAAAGTATCCGGCCATACGCGCCGAACCTGGATTTGATCTATCCAGGGAATCTGCTGAGCAGCGGTACGTAACCCTGCTACATCAACATCAATAAAACTGCCCGTTACATAAGGTTTAACTACCTGCTGTAATTGCTGCCGGTCAGTGTGCTGTAAATCGCCTTCGACGGTAACATGCAATACCGGCAAGGTATCTTCCTGATGCAGATAAAATCCGGCGCTCACCAAGACCAACAGTGTCAATAAGGTAAACATCACCCGCAGCCGTTGGCCCCAGTCGACAATCTGACGGGGTTTTTGGGGTGCATTACGGGTGGCACCGGCTTTAACACGACGTTCGGCAATCATGATGCCACCTGCATACTGTTTTCGAGGATCCGCCAGCACAGTTGCTGAAAATCAATTCCTGCCTGTTTTGCCGCCATCGGAACCAGACTGTGATCAGTCATGCCTGGCACACTGTTGGCCTCCAGAAGGTAGAAATTACCGTTACTATCGGCCATAACATCAATACGGCCCCAACCGCGCATTTGTAGGGCATTGAAAGCAGTCAAAGCCAGTGTCTGGCAGATTTTTTCCTGTTTAGCCTCAAGGCCGCAAGGGCATAAATATTCGGTGGTATTGGCCTGATATTTGGCTTCATAGTCATAAAATGCCCGCGGTGTTTTCAGGCGAATCACTGGTAATGCCTCTCCATCCAAAATACTGGCTGTGTATTCGGCACCGTTGACCCATTGTTCGGCAATAACGTCCTGATCATATTGCAGCGCCGTACTGATGGCTGCTTTAAGGTCTTCGCCATCGACCACTTTACTCATGCCAATGCTCGAGCCTTCATTGACCGGTTTAATGACCAATGGCAAACCAAGCTTTTTGACCAGTTCCACCGGATCAGTACCCAAATTGACATGCTGGAATTTCGGTGTAGGCAGTCCCTGCTGTTGCCATATCAATTTACTGATGCGTTTATTCATCGACAACATGGCGCCGGTAACACTACTCCCGGTAAACGGCAGGCCCATCGCCTGCAGCAGGCCCTGAATTTCACCGTCTTCACCACCACGACCGTGTAAAATCACAAAGGCCCGGTCATAGTTGCCATGACGTAAAGTAACATCGACCTGTTTATCGACATCAATACCAACCGCCTCAATACCCTGTGCCTGCAAAGCGGTCAGCACTGCACCACCACTTCGCAGTGAAATTTCACGTTCAGCACTGCGACCGCCCATCAATACGGCGACCCGGCCAAATGTTTTAGGATCTCTGACCCGGCGAATCATGCATGTTCTCCGATAATATGGACTTCCGGCGTTAAGATAACGCCATGTTGCTGTTGTACTTTTTGCTGCACCAGACTGATTAACGATTCAATATCCTCTGAACTGGCATCGCCATCATTCACGATAAAATTGGCATGTTTTTCTGACACGCTGGCACCGCCAATACGCAGACCTTTAAGGCCCGCACTTTCAATCAATCGACCAGCAAAATCGCCTGGCGGATTGCGAAATACTGATCCCGCACAAGGCTGATTGGTGGGCTGGCTGGCATTGCGTTTACGCAATAGTGTTTTAATCAAGTCCGCTTCGGCTTGTGCATCCCCCTCTGCGAAGGCTAATGTTGCAGCCACAAACCATTCATTGGCCGGTGCTTTGACATAACGGTAATTGACTTCAAATTCCTCAGCGCCACGCTCTGTTAATTCACCGCTGCGGCTGACCGTGGTAACACTTTTAACAAATTGCCAGGTTTCACTGCCGTGGGCACCGGCGTTCATTGCCAGCGCACCACCGAATGTTCCCGGAATCCCGGCGAGAAATGCACCACCCGCAAGACCGGCGCGCGCTGATTGCTTGGCAATTTTGCTGCAGTACACACCAACTTCGGCCGTTACTTCGCTGCCATCTATGTTGATATCCTGCAGGCTGCCGGCATAAGCGATAACAGTCCCGGCAAAGCCGCCATCGCGAACCAGTAAATTACTGCCGAGGCCCAACCACATAACAGGTTCAGTTATCGGTAGCTGGCTCAAAAACAAGGCCAGATCTTCAATATTTTTCGGCTGATAAAACCGCTGGGCAATCCCCCCGACGCGCCATGAAGTATGGCCGGCCAATGGCTCGTTAAAGCGCAGTTCACC
>JAWWAG010000037.1:0-16193 GCA_033721795.1 Methylophaga sp.
CTTTAGCAGGGGTGGCGATAAAAGTTCAATAGACCATAGCCTATGTCAGGCCTGAAATTTATGTTACAAACAATCTTGAAAAGCATTTTTTCAACCCTCGGCGCTCAAGGATACTTTTCGCCATGAAAACATCTGATCTGCTGGTTAAAGCACTGGAAAACGAAGGCGTTGAATATATCTTCGGTATTCCCGGTGAAGAAAACCTCGATCTGCTCGACTCGCTGCAACATTCTTCCATCAAACTGATCGTCACCCGGCATGAACAAGGTGCCGGCTTTATGGCCGCAACCTATGGCCGGCTGACCGGCAAACCGGGTGTTTGTTTATCAACACTCGGTCCCGGTGCCACCAATCTGGTTACACCCGCCGCATATGCCCAGTTGGGCGGTATGCCGATGTTGATTATTACTGGCCAGAAACCGATAAAGGCCAGCAAGCAGGCACTGTTTCAAATTGTTGATGTGGTTAATATGCTCCGGCCAATCACCAAGTACACCAAACAGGTGGTTCACGGTAATACCATTGGCGCCGTGGTGCGCGAAGCATTTCGAATTGCCGTACAAGAACGTCCGGGCGCGGTACATATTGAGTTGCCGGAAGATATCGCTGCCGAAGAAGTAACAGAGCGGATTTATGTGGTGGAAAATATTCGCCGCCCGGATGCCGATAACACTACCATTAAAGACGCGCTGAATATGATCCGCGAAGCGCAGATGCCTCTGCTGCTGATTGGTGCTGGTGCTAATCGCAAACGGGCTAGTAAAGCGCTGACCCGGTTTGTCGAAAAAACCGGTATTCCATTTTTTAACACGCAATTGGGTAAAGGTGTTATTGACGAGCGCCATGACAGTTATCTGGGCACAGCCGCGCTATCTGAATCGGATTACTTACACTGTGCTATAGAACGTGCCGATCTGATCATCAATGTAGGTCATGATGAAGTAGAAAAGCCGCCATTCTTTATGAAAGAGGGTGGTGCCAAAGTGATTCATATCAATTTCCAACCCGCTGAAGTGGATCCGGTTTACTTCCCACAACTCGATGTGGTCGGTGATATCGCTACCTCAATAAACCGCTTGACCGATACGTTAAGTCCGCAGCCGCAATGGGATTTTTCGTATTTTTATCGGGTAAAACAAGAAGTTCGCAAACGCCTTGGCAATTACAGTGACGATTACCGTTTTCCGGTATTACCGCAAACGACGGTCACCACCATTCGTGAAGCATTGGGCGAAAAAGACATTCTGGCGCTGGATAATGGCCTTTACAAAATCTGGTTTGCCCGCAATTATCCAGCTTATGACAACAATACGTTGCTGCTCGATAATGCCCTGGCCACGATGGGGGCTGGTTTGCCGAGCGCCATGTTGGCGAAATTAATTCACCCGGATCGTAAGGTCATGGCCGTTTGTGGTGATGGCGGCTTTATGATGAATTCGCAGGAAATGGAAACCGCTGTGCGGCTGAATCTGGATCTGGTCGTGGTCATTCTTAATGACAACGCCTATGGGATGATCAAATGGAAACAACAAGGCATGGGGTTCAAGGATTATGGTCTCAGCTTCAATAACCCTGACTTCGTTAAATATGCAGAAAGTTATGGGGCTCATGGCCACCGCCCAGATAGCTATACCGAATTTGAAAAAATGCTGCGTGAGGCACTGGATGCCGGTGGTGTTCATTTGATAGATGTTGCTGTTGATTACTCATTAAATCATTCCATTCTCAATGAAGGACTCAAACAGAAGCTCTGTATTTTATAAGGAGAAACTATGACTGCCGCTGCTCACTATCCTTTGCAAATTCCCGGCATCAGCCACAGCAAAGGCCGGCAAATTGAGGTTACCAATCCCTATTCCGGAGAAATACTGGCAACAGCTGATACCGCCGACGCTGCCGTAGTCGAACAAGCGTTAACAACCGCTTACCAGTTATTCAGAGACCGGCAAAACTGGCTGCCAGTGCCGAAGCGGCTGGCAATCCTCGAAAAAGCCCTGGACATGATGCAGGCCAAAGCTGATGAACTTGCATATGCCTCGGCCGAAGAAGGTGGTAAACCGCTGATTGATTCTCAAGTTGAAATGGCACGATGTATCGATAGTATTCGTCATTGTATTGATACGTTGCGGCATCAAACCGCCCATCCGGTGCCGATGGGTGTCAATGCTGCTTCGCAACACCGTATGACCATGATGCAAAAAGAACCAATTGGTGTCGTAGTGGCGATCAGCGCTTTTAACCATCCATTGAATTTAATAGCCCATCAGGTAGGCCCCGCCATAGCAGCCGGTTGTCCTGTGATCGTCAAACCAGCAGAAACGACCCCACTATCTTGTTTCAGACTCATCAATATTTTCCATGATGCGGGCCTGCCTGCCGAATGGTGCCAAACTTTACTCACTGATAATCATGATCTAGCTGAACAATTGGCAACCGATCCTCGAGTAGGCTTTCTAAGTTTTATTGGCAGTGCCAAAGTCGGTTGGTATCTTCGCAGCAAATTGGCGCCGGGCACACGCTGTGCACTGGAACATGGTGGTATTGCGCCGGTTATTGTCGACAAATCCGCTGATTTAGACGCTATCGTGCCGGGTTTAGCTAAAGGCAGTTTTTATCATGCAGGTCAGGTTTGTGTATCGGTGCAGCGCGTTTATGCGGATGCATCGATTGCCCGTGAGCTCGCCAAGAAGTTAGCAGAAGCCGGCAATAACATGCTGGTCGGTAATCCGGTCTCCGACAAAACTGCTGTTGGGCCACTGATCAGACCTCAAGAGGTTGAGCGTGTTGATAGCTGGGTGCAAGAAGCCATTAGCCAGGGCGCAGAATGTATGTCCGGCGGCAAAAATCTGCCTAATAACTGTTATGCACCGACCGTGTTATTTGATCCACCAAGTGATGCCAAAGTCACGCAACATGAGATTTTTGGGCCTGTGGTCTGTATTTATCCGGTTGAAAGCTTGGATGAAGCCATTTCAGCTGCCAATAACACTGACTTTGCTTTTCAGGCATCAGTATACAGCCAGAATATTGATCAGGCGATGTACGCGGCATCACGGCTGGATGCCTCGGCGGTGATGATTAATGAACACACCGCGTTCCGGGTTGACTGGATGCCATTTGCTGGCCTTAAACATTCAGGCCATGGTACTGGCGGTATTGCGTATTCGATGGAAGATATGCAAATCGATAAAATGATTGTGCTGACATCGAAATCGATTCCCTGATCGACAAATAAAAAAAGACCGCCTGAAAGCGGTCTTTTAGATCTTAATAATTCAATATCAAGACTTATTCATCCATCATACGCAGCATCCAGGCTGTTTTTTCGTGGATAGTCATACGATCACCAACCATTGCTGCGGTCGATTCATCTTCAGCCTCTTCAGCCAATTTCAGCGTATCACGGCAAGTTTTAACAACCTGTTCATGGCTGTGGTTAAGGATTCTGACCATTTCTTTGGCATCCGGTACACCCTCAACTTCTTTAATAGAGCTCAGTTCAGCAAAAGCTTTATATGTGCCTGGTGCAGCCACACCCAATGTGCGGATACGTTCTGCGATTTCATCGACCGCAGTTGCCAATTCGGTGTAATGTTCTTCAAACATTAAATGCAGATCACGGAAACGTGGACCGCTTACATTCCAGTGGAAATTATGGGTTTGCAGGTACAAAGTATATGAGTCGGCCAACAGATGCTTAAGACTCTCAGCAACCTTTGTACGATCTTTCTTATTAATACCAATATCAATCGAACTCATTATTTACCTCCTGATAAAAAATTTGTCAGCCTGCATCGGAAAATCGACGCCGGGCCACCTCTGTCACTTAACAAGTTAACTCACTTGGTAGTCAAGCGGCTGAGCCATCTAGTTCCTCCGATAGTAACTTAAGCATATTCGCAAAGTGATTAGTAGGAGAACTCAGCAGAGTTTAGATGAACAAATTCAACGTTTCCCACCTAAACACTAGTACTTAATTGTCAGGCCTTATGCTATGCCTTATGGGCAGTGTGATCATTAATCTAAATCAATATATTTGACAGGCAAAATAGTTTATTTCTTAAACACCCATCGTCCTTACCGATTAATTAGCTTTAACGCATCGATCGATAAACGCTTCGGCGGCCGCGTTTACTGAGCACCAGCTGCCATAACTGGCCCTGTTTGCAACGAAAGAATCCGGCACAAGCATGCAGATAATATTTCCACATTCTGTAAAACCGCTCATCATACTCACTGCGCAATTGCGGCCAGGCCTCATCAAAGTTTTGCCACCATGCCATCAGCGTTTTATCGTAATCAGGACCGAAATTGTGCCAATCTTCAATCAAAAACCGGCCGTTGAGCACAGCTCCTAATTCCTGACCAGAGGGCAATTTGCCATTCGGAAAAATGTATTTATCAATCCAGGCATCAACTTTTAATGATGTCTGGGCAATCCCGATGGTGTGCAATAAAAACAAACCGTCGTCTTTTAACAAGCGGTAAACATTATCGAAGTACGTCGGGTAATTTTTTGGGCCGACATGCTCAAACATGCCGATTGATACAATTTTATCGAATTGACCGTCCATATCGCGGTAATCTTTCAACTCGATGGTGACCGGCAGCCCGGCACAGCGTTCCTGAGCCAGCTTTTGCTGTTCTTTGGAAATCGTCACACCGACCACTTCAACACCATAATTATTAGCAGCGTATTGGGCAAAACTGCCCCAGCCGCAACCGATTTCGAATACTTTTTCTCCAGGCTTGAGCTCCAATTTTCGGCAGATCAAATCCAGCTTGGCTATTTGGGCGTCATTAAGATTATCGGCATTGGCCCAATAGGCACAGGAGTAAGTCATGGTTGGATCAAGCATCGCTTCAAAAATATCATTGCCGGTATCGTAATGCTGTTCACCGACCTGAAAAGCGCGCGAACTAGTTTGCAGATTAAACAGATTTTGCCGAATGATTTCGCCGAGCAGTCGCAGTTTTGCAGCGCCGCCCAGATGCTTTTCGACATTAATATCCAGCAAGCGGGTAAATAATTCATCCAGCGCATGGCATTCCCACATATTGTCCATGTAGCTCTCACCAAAGCCGAGCGAACCTTGCGTCAAAATGCGCCGGTAGACACGTTCATCAAAAACCTGAATATCCCAGGGATTGTCACCATTGAAGTTAATGCCGGCTTTAGCGGCAATTGCGCTAAGCGAAGGCGGTGCTTGGGCGGTTTCAGTTTGTCGCCGATGCTGCTCACTCAAGCTGGACTGTCCTGACTGTACGCGTTGATTCATAAAAGCAACCAAGCTCCCTGTTAGGTGACGCTTAATACCATAGCGCATCTTAGTGGCGATTTGAATCGGGATTTTGCCTGATATAAGGTCTTTAATTGTGTTTCTTTGCCCCGCGCAAAATATTCAAGAACTCAACTTTGTTGTCGATAATAGGATTGTCGTTGGCTGCTTTAGCCAGCTTTGTCAATACACAAGATTTGTCTGTACCGGCCGCACAGGCTTTTGATATTGGAGAATATCAATGAAGAAAAACCTCCCCATCACCGATGTTGAAGTTCCTTTCCCTGATGGCGAAGAGATTATTTCTACCACTAACTTGAAAGGCGTTATAACCAGCTTCAACGAGACTTTCCAGGCTATTAGTGGTTTTGAATACGATGAACTCATCAATAAAAATCACAATGTTATTCGTCATCCGGAAATCCCCCCCGCAGCCTTTGATGATTTATGGAAAACCGTCAAAACCAACCAGCACTGGATGGGGATTATTAAAAATCGGGTCAAAAACGGTAACCATTATTGGGTAGATGCTTATGTCAGCCCCATCGTTGAAAATGGAGAAGTCGTCGGCTATGAATCGGTTCGTTCAAAACCCAGCCGCGAAAGGGTTAACCGCGCTGACAGGATTTATAAACAGATTAATGCTGGCAAAAGTCCAAAAGTTGAAGGCTGGGCAGCCAATTTAAGCCTTGGGCAACGCTTCTTGCTGAGTCATTTATTAGCGCTGCTTATCGGTGCCGCTATTTTTTTGGTTACGCCGGAGTTTTTCAGTGCATTGCCACTTATTGGCGGCCTGTCAGGTGCATTGGTTAGTTATTTATTGCTACAGCAATGGGCGCTTAAGCCATTAAAGGTAGCGGCCGCCAAAGCCCGCAAAGAGATTGATAACCCTTTAATGGCGCTGGTTTATACCGGTCGTAATGATGAAATCGGCCAGATTCAATTAACAGCAGACTTACTACGCGGCCGTTTACGGACGACGTTAAGTCGTATGAAAGAATCCGCGGGCGACATTGCACATGAATCTGATGACAGTGCCCGTTCAGTGTCGTCTATTCATGCTGCCATCGGCGAACAAGCCGCAGAAATGGAGCAAGTCGCGACGGCAATGACCGAAATGACTGCCAGCATTCAAGAGGTGGCACGCAATGCCTCTGTTGCAGCCAGTAAAGCCCATGATGCTGATGAATTGTCACAAAAAGGTGTGCATAGTGCTTCAGAAGCGGTATCAGCGCTATCTGAGCTCAACCATGCTATTGAAAATATTGCCGGGGTCGTACAACAACTGGATGGTGATACCCGCAATATCGGCCAGATCATTGATGTCATCACCAATATAGCTGATCAAACCAATCTACTGGCTCTGAATGCCGCTATTGAAGCTGCCCGCGCCGGTGAACACGGTCGTGGATTTGCCGTGGTAGCTGAAGAGGTACGCTCACTTGCCAGTAAAACCCAGGCTTCGACCCAGCAAATTCAGACATTAATTCAAAATCTGAATAATGCTGTTGCCCATGCCGTTAAAGTAATGCAACAAAGTCAACAAACCAGCGAAACCAGTGAACAACATGTTTCGGGCGCCATTAAAGCGCTGCAAACTATTGCTGAGCAAGTAAGTGCTATGAATGATTTGAATACCCAGATTGCTACTGCCGTTGAGGAACAAAGTGCAGTCAGTGAGGATATTAACCGTAATATTGTTCGCGCCAATGACAATGCCAATCAGGCGATGTCTGGTGTTGAAGTGGCCAATAAAGCAGCCAAGGATCTGCAAGGACAATCTCATCATCTGACCAATATGATTAGCCGTTTCCAACAGGATAGTTAACGACCCACAGGCTTTGATCTCGTCATTACCCCGGTCATTTTTCAGCTTTATTTAAGGCTCACGTTGTAAGCTAGGCTGAAAACAAGCTAAACATGGCTTGCGGGATCTCGCTTATGAAACTGAAAATTTACACTTACTGTGCCAGCAGCATATTAATGCTGCTGGCCTTTTTCCCTGCCATGGCTGACGACGTCAGCTACAGCGAAGCGCGAGCGTTGCGCGAAGCCGGCCAGATTCTGCCTCTTGAACAGATTATTGATATTGCAAAAGCTTTTAAACAGGGTGAAGTTATCGACACCGCTCTGGAAAAAGATGACGATGTCTATGAGTATGAAATCGAAATTCTTGATGCTAACGGCCGCGTTTGGGAAATGGAATTTAACGCCGCTAACGGTGATCTGCTGGATTTGGAACTGGATGACTAATCATGCGCTTATTGTTAGTTGAGGATGATCCCCTGGCAGGCCCGATACTGCAAAAGACCTTGAATCAAGCTGGTTATGCCGTTGATTTGGCCGTCGATGGCATAGATGCTGAAGCCCTAGGTGATATAGAACCCTATGATATTGCTGTGCTTGATTTAGGTTTACCCAAGCGTCCCGGTTTAGAAGTGTTAAAAAATTGGCGCGCTCGCGGCAATGCCCTGCCGGTGGTGATTTTAACAGCACGCGGCAGCTGGGAAGAGAAAGTTGCCGGCTTTAAAACCGGTGCTGATGATTATGTCGCCAAACCTTTTCAGACCGAAGAACTGCTGGCCCGTCTCAATGCAGTACTGAAACGCAGTCATGGCAAAAACAGCGGACCTCTTACTGTGGCGGGTCTGGCGCTCGACGAACAAGCCCAGCAAGTTACGCTGCCCAATGGCCAGGTTTTGATGCTTACCGGCACCGAATTCAGGTTGCTGCGATATTTTATGTTGCATCCGGGACAAGTGGTTTCAAAAAGCCGTTTAACTGAGCATGTCTATGATTACGATAGTGATAAAGACAGTAATGTCATGGAAGTCTACGTCAACCGGCTTCGACAAAAAATCGGTGCAAGCTATATTCAAACCCGCCGTGGTCAGGGTTACGTGTTCAGCGATTTATGAACTCGCTGAAGCGTCGCCTGACCCTTGGTCTGACAATCACATTAAGCATACTGCTGATTTTGCAGTGGGCGCTCATCAGTATTGCCTTCGAACAACTTACCAAAGCACAACTCACTGAGAGATTAAACAGCGAATCTGAAAGCCTGTTAGGTCATCTGGAAATCGATATTGATGGCAAATTATCTTTGAATGGTCAGGTATTAAGCAGCCTATATCAGCGGCCTTTTTCCGGGCGTTATTATCTGGTTTGCAGTGAGCAGGACTGTCTGCAATCGCGTTCTTTATGGGATGAGCAGCTGGACATTGATAAGCTGGCACAGGGGCAGCAACAGCAAATGTATCTGGCTGGACCGCAGGGTAAAAAATTATTTGCCTTGGTTAATGGCTACAGCAAACGCGGTGAAAGTCTGACCATCGCTATTGCTGAAGATATTGAGCCGCTCCGAGAGGATCGACAACATTTTCAGTGGTTATTTACCCTCGTCTCTGCCATCGGCTTACTGTTGTTGTTGATTGTCCAGTGGTTGCTGGTCAGCAAAGCCATGTCCCCCCTGGCTAAAATACGCCAGCAACTGCTGCGGTTGAATCGTGGTGAGGCAGAACAAATCAGCGATAAGGGTCCCGAAGAAATTCAACCCATGATTGCAGCTTTAAATCAGCTGCTTAGCACCATGACCCGTAAAACGCAGCGTTCGCGATTGGCGCTTGGAAACCTCGCCCATGCCCTGAAAAATCGCCTGAGCTTACTTAATCAAACCGCCGATGAACCTGTTTTAAGTGCGCATCCAGCCTTTCGCAGTAACCTAAAAGGTATTACCACTGAATTACAACAGATTATCGAACGCGAATTAAAACGGGCACGCCTGCTAGGTGCGCCCTTACCCGGGCAACGCGTTGATCTGGAACAAACTATCGCGGAACTGAGTAATACTTTACAGCTACTGCATACCGAAAAATCTCTGCTGATAGACTGGCAAATCGAACCCAGTCTATCGTTTGCCGGCGATCGGGAAGATCTATTGGAGTTGCTCGGCAATTTGCTTGATAACGCCTGCAAATGGTGCCATAAACGTATTGAAATAAACATATTCACACTCGCCAATGGTTGTCGGATTGTTATTGAAGATGATGGCCCCGGCTGTGACAAGGCTGATCTGGAAAAGCTTATCCAGCGTGGTTTTCGTGCTGATGAGTCGACGCCGGGTAGTGGACTGGGTTTAGCCATTGTTTACGATATCGTCGACAGTTACAAAGGCACATTAAATTTTGCTCAATCAACACATCTGGGTGGTTTGAAAGTCAGCATAACCTTACCCGGCCAGCCATAAAAAACCCGCCAACAGGCGGGTTTAATAAATGATTGACTGATAAGGTGTTTAGAAAAAATCCCAATCCCGGCTGATGTCACGGACATCACCGTTTTCTGCATTAATTGTTACATCCCACTCTTTACCATCACGGCCCAGGATCTCAAATTCATAATCCCAGCCGCCAAGAAATTCGCGATTTTCTAACTCAGCATCATCAATAATGCCCGGCTTGGCTTTAAGGGCAATGTTTTGCGCTTCGTGAAGTGAGATCAAGCCAAGCTGTTCCGCCTGTTGTTGGATTTCTCTGATATCAACGTCGGCAAGGACCGTTCCGGTAAACATTGTTAAAGCTAATACTCCAACAGATATTATTGTTTTCATTGGTGACTCCTTTTTTCAGCTTAATTAATTTAAAAAAATAAATATTAAATAAGGCTGAATAATACGGCCCGCTTGAGAGCAGGCCGCTGCTTTTTACATACAGGATTTTATTAAAAACTAATCATCCTGTTTTACATGGACAACTTCACCGGTTTTGGCATCGACATAAATATCCCATTCCATACCCTGATTATCAGCGACTTCAACTTCGTATTGATAGCCGGCTCCTGTGCCTTCTAAATCGACATCATCAACAAAGCCCGGTTTAGTTTCTGTGGCAATATTTTTAGCTTCTTCAGCACTGATTAAGTTAAACGCCTCCGCTTTTTGCTGCATTTTCAACATGTCATCATTATCGGCAAATGCGATAGAAACCATGCCCAATGAAATGAAACTTGCCAGCGTTAGTTTGTTAAATTTTTTCATCTTAAGCTCCTTTCCTTTTTGATTAAGGTGCGCTCAGATTACAAATTCAATCTTAATTAAAGCTGAAAACATTAAAAATTAATTTACTGCGTTTTAAACACGGCTCAGAATGCTCAACAACAAATTCATACAAATCCATCCGTTCCGTTTCGGAAACATCAATGACGGCATCAGTACTGTTTAAGGATTTGCGCGAGTCTGCTTCATTCAAAGCTCATGCTACGGATCATGGGCCGGATTAACTGCCAATAATGCGGATGATGCTGAAGTCGCCAAGGGTCGCCTCTGCCGGGCAGTAAATTATTGATTATCAATGCCATTTTTAACAGTAAACCGAAATTTGCCAGCACTATGCTGTATGCATCAGCAAAGCCGGATTGGGAAATGGTTTCGACGCCCAGTATCGCGATCATATCGATGGCGGTCGCCGTTGGATGCAGGCAATGCAATAAATGAATGGCAAATACCGATAATCCGACGGCAACGGCGGCTGCCAGGATTGGTGTTGGTATTTACTGCACACAGGTCACGGCAATTATCGCAGTTGTTAAATGCCCGCCCGATAGTGGCCACGGTTGAGGCATCGGGCTAGGTGGGACAACAAATCATAAAAAGGTTGTGGCGTCCATAGGGGCCAGTACCTATAAACGGTCAGGTGATGACAAACCGAGCCAGCCGAGCAGCAGCTTTAAAACGCTGTCGCCAGCGCTGCTAAAGGGATAATGGCGTCATTGCAATTGTTTCTTTATTTTCTGATCACCGCCATTGGTGATTTATTTACTTACAAAATTAACTAATGCGCCCAACTTTTTTAGTCATTAAGAACTTATCTGCTGACCGATCAGAAAACTTTTTTTAATCTATAGAGAGCATCCGTATTAAATTTCTGGCGCAACATGCTCGTTAATAATTAAACTGTTGGCATCTTTTTGGTTCAGGGATGGTCAATATCCGCGCCATAAACACAAATCGCAGAGTTCAACACTCACTTTTAGTCGCCTGCAACAGGATGTGCCGGATAAAGTAAATTCCGTAAGGATGTTAAGTGATTTATGTTAAAACAAGCGAGTGAGTGATTCTTTCTTTGCTTATAAAAATGGGTAACGAAGCCCGGAGAAGCGCTGTCATCTCGACATTGCGCATAGTTATCGATTAAAAACAGGTATCGACAATACTTAATTTTTAAGTATCTTAAATACCGGTTTAACCGGAGCCAATTTTTATGCAACTGACCACGCATACCGATTACGCCCTGCGGCTGTTAATTTATCTTGAAGTCAAGCGAGGCAGCAAAGCGACTATTCAGGACGCTGCTGCCATGTTTGCAATTTCAGCTAATCATTTGGCCAAAGTCGCCCAAACACTTGTTCAACATCACTACGTGATTAGCCATCGTGGCCGTGGCGGTGGCCTAGAATTGGGCAAACCTGCTGATGAGATCTGCATCGGCAGTCTGGTTCGGCAAACCGAAAATCTGCAATTGCTGCCGTGTTTTGCTGAACAAAGTGACTGTCCAATCGACGGTGCTTGTACTTTAAAAGGGGCCCTCGGCAAAGCGCAGTTGGCATTTTTAAATGTGCTGGATGAGTATACCCTGGCTGATCTGGTTAAAAATAAACAGCAATTACAAGGTTTGCTCAGCGTTGCCTGAGGTGCGCGACTGGGTTGCCTGGCGGCAAGAACAACGTCAGAAATTAGTGGCAAGCCGCCAAGCCATCACGAGTGCCGAACGAATCGCCGCAGAACAGCAAATCTACCAGCGATTATTATCGTTACTGGCACCGATGCCAGCCAGCATCATCAGTTTTTATATGCCAATCAAAGGCGAACTGAATTGCCAGCCATTGATTGAGGAGTTACTGAATCGAGGCTGGCGTGCCGTTTTACCGAAAATTATAGATAAAGATTCGGCACTGCAATTTCGTCAATGGTCACCTGATTCTCAGATGCAGCCAGAAATATGGCAAATCCCGGTGCCACAAAATACAGCCGAACTGGTTCCCGATGTTCTGCTAATCCCACTGGTTGGTTTTGATCAGCAACGACACCGACTGGGTAATGGTGGTGGATTTTATGACCGCAGTCTTGCTGGTATTTCACCGACACCACTGGCCATTGGTGTCGGCCTTGAATTGATGAAACTGGAGGATATCCAGCCACAGCCGCACGATATTGCGATGGACTTTGTGGTCACCGAACAGGCAGTTTATCCACATACGATTCCCCAAAGCGCTGAGTAGTAGTATTTGCTGCCCGGTCGCGTTACGCTCTTAATTTCATTAAACGACAAGTTTTAGCGCAGCGTAAGATGAAATTAATGCTCTGGAAAGTTGACCCGTTAACTCAGTGGCGAATAACCGCACCATTGAGCTATGGTCTGTTGATCGTGATTCTGGCGACTGACAGCTTGACGCCGCTAGGTTTTGCTCACGGTATTTTATATTCACCGGTATTGCTGCTGGCAGCTTTCATTGGTCACAAACGGCTGCTCGATACCGTGTTTGCACTGAGCATATTAGCAATCTGGTTTGGCTTATTTTGGACCCTTAATGGCAATCATGATCTTTTGGCAGTAAATAGTTACGCCAACCGGATCTTATCGTCTTTGCTATTGCTGGCAATCTATATTCTCAGCAGGATTAGCCTCAACCAACAAAAAAATTATCTGCTCCAACAAGAACAATTACAAATCTCAGCGAATCTGGCCAGATTGGGCATTTGGTATATTGATGACAATGAGCAGTTAATATTATCACTTGAAGCCGCTCAAATTCTGAACATCACACCCCAGCCAATGCCGCTACAGCATTTTGCCAGAATGCTGGTCGAAGCCGACGGAAAGCATTTTTTGGCAAACATTGGGGCTGAGAAATTACCCCTCGACGCCGAATATCGTTGGCGGCAAAGCAATGGTGAAATCAAATGGATTCGTCTGGTTGCGCATCAACATAACCAGCATTCAAATCTTATACATGGGGTCTTGCAGGACATTCACGCCAATCGGATTGTTGAAGCGCAAGTGGCTGAAGAAGAGCGTCGTTTTCGTTATATGGCTGACAGCATGCAGATGTTTGCCTGGACAGCCCTACCTGATGGCAACCTGGATTATGTCTCTCGATACACCATAGAATTTTTAGGTGCCAGCGAAAAATTTATTACTGAAAACTGGTTAAGTTATATACATCCTGACGACCAGCAGCCTACCCTGAACCGCTGGGCACAATCATTGAAAACAGGCGAACCTTATCTGGTCGAATTCAGGATCCGTCGTTATGATGGAAAATATTTCTGGTATTTGACCCGGGCCACTGCAGCACGCGACGAGCAAGGCAAAATATTTAAATGGTATGGCTCAGGCATTGACAATACTGAAAGCAAGTTATTGCAGCAGCATAGTGAGCGCCTGTCGCAGCAATTGCAAAATACGCTGGCCAGTATTACTGATGCCTTTTTCAGCCTCGATAAAAATTTGTGTTTCAGCTACGCCAACGAACAGGCCGCCAACCTACTGGAACGACCGCGCTCGACACTGCTTAATCAACTGAAAATCAGTGACACTGCCATTGATGCTGATGGCAGCTTCAGCCGGCAACTGAAACCGGCGATATTGTCAAAAAAAATGACTGCCTTTAACTTCTGGTTTGCCAGCCGGGAACTCTGGTTAGATGTGCGGGTGTATCCGGCTGACGAGGGATTAACGGTATATCTGCGCGATATAACCCGACTACGACGTGAGCATGCCGAACTGATATTACTGCGCAGCGCAATAGCGCAGCTCAATGACATTGTGATTATCACCGAAGCCGAGCCGATTGATGAACCGGGGCCTCGGATTGTTTTCGTTAATGACGCTTTTGAACGTTTAACCGGATATAGCCGCGAAGAAGCCATTGGCCATTCACCACGATTTTTGCAGGGTCCCAAAACACAACGAAGTGAACTGCAACGGATTCGTCAGGCCCTGCTCAGCAAGCAACCGGTCAGAGCAGAAATTACCAATTATTGTAAAGATAATCGGGAAACTGAAATAGAGCTCAATATTGTGCCCATTTCGACTGATGGTCACCAGTTTTCACATTTTGTATCGATTCAGCGAGATGTCAGTGGCGAAAAAGCTTTACAAAAACAACTTCAGTTAGCGCAGCGGATGGAAGCTATCGGACAGTTAACCGGGGGGATTGCCCATGATTTCAATAATCTGCTGACGGTTATCACCGGCAATAACGACATTTTGCAAGACGCATTACAAGATCAGCCAAAATTATTGTCGCTCAGTAATCTGATTGGTCATGCTGCCGAACGCGGTGCCGGTTTGACCCGAAATTTACTGGCATTTGCCCGCCGGCAACCTTTATCTCCCAATAATGTTGACATGAACCAACTAATTGAACAGTTACAGGAATTACTGCGGAGTTCTTTGGGTCAAAAATGCCAACTACACCTTGCTTTAGCTGATGGTTTATGGCCAGTAATGATAGATACCGTGCAGTTGGAAAGCAGTCTGCTGAATTTGGCAATAAATGCCCGTGATGCAATGGCAAGCGGGGGGCAATTAACCATCAGTACAGAAAATATCACTGGTCAAACATTCGACGATGATACTGAGTTATCAGGTAGCGACTGGGTGAAAGTCAGTATTTGTGATTCAGGTAGCGGTATTGCTGACGATATGCTTGATAAGATTTTCGAGCCGTTTTTCACCACCAAATCATCAGGCAAAGGCAGTGGTCTGGGACTCAGTATGGTGTTTGGGTTTATCAAACAATCGGGCGGGCATATTCGGGTCCACTCAGCAATTGATAAGGGGACTTGTTTTAATTTGTTTATACCGCGGGCTAAAGCTGTTACAACCAGCACAGAAAACACAGTTAAACCTTTGCCAGCGATAGAGACCACTGGAAAAACTCGCCAAAAAACGATATTAGTGGTTGAAGATAATGACTTGGTCCGCCACTTCGCGGTCAGTCAATTACGCGATGCTGGCTATCAGGTACTGGAAGCAGCGCAATCTGCTGAGGCATTGGATTGGATAAATTCAGACCAACCTATCGATTTATTGTTTACTGATGTGTTGATGCCAGATAGCCTGTCAGGGAGTGAGCTGGCAATGATGACCAGACAAATCCGCCCAGCATTACCAGTGTTATTTACCTCAGGTTATACCGAGGACAGCCTCGACGATCTGAGTGAAGAAGAAAAACAGCATTGGCTTTTGCACAAGCCGTATCATCGTGCGACGTTACTGCAACGTGTGGCGCATGCTTTAAACATGAATCAGGAATAATTAACCGCTCATGGCCGAACTGAAATTATTGATATTGGATGATGATGAGCTGACCGGCCAAACGCTTAAAAACGTTGCTGAATTCGCCGGTATGACAGTTATGGTCACGCACCATCCTGAGGATTTTTTTGCCGCGCTGAAAAAATGGTCGCCGACACATATCGTGCTGGATCTGATCATGCCGGATATGGATGGTGTGGAAGTACTGGCTGAATTAAGTGCACGTAATATCAGTGCCAACATTATGATTACCAGTGGCGTGGGCCATCAGGTGATGCAGGCCGCAGCACGCTCAGCCGCTGCCCATGGCCTAAATATTATTGGTATTTTGCCCAAACCATTTAATCCGAGCAGCTTTCGCGAATTAATCGACAATGCCCCACTGCAAACCCATGAATTAATTGATGGTTCTGAACAGCCACAAACACTGGTCGTCAGCGCCGCAGATCTTCAAGCGGCGATTGAGCAAGACCAGCTGAGCGTCATGTTTCAGCCGAAAGTGGAATGTCAAAGCGGTGAGTTGGTTGGTTTTGAAGTGCTGTCACGCTGGTCACATCCCAAAATAGGCAATATCCCACCAGATCAATTTATTGCC
>JAWWAG010000038.1:0-16056 GCA_033721795.1 Methylophaga sp.
GATACAGCACAAAACTATAACGGTACCGGTGAAATTGATTTACAGCAGGGCGAAGTACAATTGATAGGTGAGGGCTTTCGTCAGGCAAAACCATTCGGCATTAGGACACTGAATATTCAGTATCAACTGGATGCCGAACAAACTGCACTGGCGCTGATATTGGCACCTGAAATTACCGGTGTTTCACCAATTGATGCCCGCGTGCAAACCGTGCCCTTTAAAGATTTTCTGCAAGCCCCTGAGCAAAGCCGGATGGCAGTTCAACTACAAACAGCCATCAAAGATTTATCACAACTGAATTTAACGCATCCGGCGATCGAAGATTTACAAGGGGTGTTTAATGCTGATATTGATATCACAGGTACACTGAAAAAACCGCAAATAAACTCAATGCTTAGTCTGCGTGATGCGGAGGTGGTTTTGCCCGAATTGGGCATTATCCTGCAACATCTCAATGCGGATATAAGTGGCGATCCACAATCGGGTATCAACTTTGTATTGCAGGGAAGATCAGCAGAAGGTCCTTTTGAAGTGGACGGCGCGTTTTTACTGCCCGATGAGGGTTGGCAACTGGCAGCAGAAATCAAAGGCGACAAGGTATTGCTGATGAATTTACCGGAAGCCTACGTTATTGCCACGCCGGATTTACAGTTGGAAATGACTGCCGAAACCGCTAAATTACGCGGCAAACTAACTATTCCTGAAGCCCGGTTGGAACCAACACAATTTAATATGGCAGTCAGTCCCAGCAAGGATGTGGTGGTGATTAATGAGCCACAGCCGGAAGCATCGGTTTTACAAACTGACATAGATATCGTCGTTGTTCTGGGAGACAAAGTACAGATCCGCGCGGCTGGTTTTCAAGGTAATTTAAGTGGCGAACTGGCGGTTAGCGGTGATGCCGGCGAATTGTTATTAGCGGATGGCGAAATCACGCTTGATGATGGCAGTTATATCGCTTATGGACGTGAACTAAAGGTCGATAACGGTAAAATTCGATTTTCTGGTGGTGCAATTGATAATCCGGATCTGGATGTTAAAGCCGTTCGCAAACTGACCAATGTTACCGCTGGTATTCATATCACCGGGCCGGTTAATAATCCGCAGGCAACGTTATTTTCGACACCCTCTATGCCGCAGGACGATATTTTGTCCTATATCCTCATTGGCAGACCATTAAGTGAAGCAAAGGCTGGCGATGGTGCTATGCTGGCATCGGCAGCGACCAATCTCGGAATCCAAAATGGCAATGCGCTCAGCGATCAGATTGCCAGTACTTTTGGCTTGGATAGTGTGTCTTTTGTTGGTGAAAGTCCCGAAACGGCTGCAGTACAAATTGGTAAATATTTATCACCACGTTTGTATATCGGCTACGGCATTGGTGTACTGGAACCAGTCAGTACCGTGCAACTACGTTATGAACTAAGTAAAATCTGGACTCTACAAGCAGAATCGGGCACGGAAAGCGGTGTGGATTTGCTCTATATTTACGAAAGATAAATAATTTCAGGCAATAAAAAACCCCGCTTTAGCGGGGTTTGAACCGATCGCTGGAATATGAGGTTTCGAGCGTTTTAAACGCGGTTTTTCTCGCGGATTTCATCCAGCGTTTTACAATCAATACATAATGTCGCGGTCGGTCGTGCTTCCAGACGACGAATGCCAATTTCAGTACCACAAGATTCACAAAAGCCATAATCCCCTTTGTCGAGATCATTCAATGATTCTTCGATTTTTTTGATCAATTTGCGCTCGCGGTCGCGGGTGCGCAGTTCCAGCGTAAATTCTTCTTCCTGGGTGGCGCGGTCATTGGGATCAGGGAAATTCGCCGCTTCATCCTGCATATGATGAACCGTACGATCAACTTCTTCCATCAGCTGTGAACGCCATTTTTCTAGGATGCCACGGAAATGCTTGGTCATATCGGCATTCATGTAGTCTTCGCCTTCAGCAGGCTGATAAGGACTGAAGTTAACGTCGCTTTGGCTTGCGTCCATCTTAAAAAACCTCATACTTTCTAAAAAAACAAGGGCGCATCTATAGCAGATGGCTTGGCGTTGTGCAAAATAATCGGCATATTCTAGCGCAAAATCAGATGGAAAAAAGAGTTATGAGTTCATTAAAAGCGGTGATTTTCGATGTCGATGGCACTTTGGCCGAAACTGAGCGTGATGGGCATCGTATCGCCTTCAATCGCGCATTTATCGATAACGGTCTCGACTGGCACTGGGATCCCGTTTTATACGGTGAATTACTGGCAGTAACCGGCGGTAAAGAGCGTATCCGTTATTATTTGGAGAACTTTCATCTGCAATGCGGATTTAATGGCGATCCAACACCGACTATTGATAAATTGCATAGTGATAAAACGCGTCACTACGCCCAGTTACTTAGTGCTGACATCATTAAACTGCGAAGTGGCGTTAAACGTTTGCTTGATGAATGTCGCCAAGCCGGATTGCGTCTGGCCATTGCGACCACCAGCATGCCGGAAAATGTTCGGGGCTTATTACGCAATACGTTAGGCGAACAGGCTATTGACTGGTTTGACTGCATTGCTGATGGCGGCAGTGTCGGCCCCAAAAAACCGGCCGCTGATATTTATCATTTTTGTTTGCAACAACTCGGCTTAGCCGCAACAGATTGTCTTGTTATTGAAGATTCTGCCAATGGATTGCAAGCTGCAAGAGGAGCCAATCTGGCAACGCTGATTACCATTAACGATTACACCCGAGATGACGATTTTAACGGCGCAATCGCTGTGGTTGACCAGTTGGGTGAACCGGGTTTACCCACTCAGCTGCTGGCTGGCGCGCCAGTTAATGATGCTTATATTTCTGTAAATGTATTAAAGGAATTACATGGCAAAGCCTTTGCCAATTAGCCGCCGGGCAGGTGATATTGAACCGTTTCATGTGATGGATATTCTGGCTCGTGCCAAAGCACTGGAGGCGCAGGGGAGAGATATTCTGCATCTGGAAATCGGTGAGCCAGACTTTGTGACACCGCAGCCGATTATTAATGCCGGTATCAAAGCACTGCAAAATCAGCAGACTTTTTACACGCCCGCGCTGGGGTTACCTGAGTTGCGTGAAGCGATTGCCGGCTGGTATCGAAGCCGGTATGGACTGACGATTTCAGCCCGGCGAATTATCGTCACACCGGGCGCATCTGGCGCGTTATTGCTGGTATTGGGGGCTTTATTGGAACAGGGTAAAAATGTGCTGATGACCGACCCGGGTTATCCATGTAACCGGCATTTCGCGCGTTTTATGGAAGGTCATTCCAAACCGGTGCCGGTTGGTGCTGATTCTGGATTTCAATTAACCGCGCAGCATATTAACGATTACTGGGATAAAGACAGTCAACTGGCACTGGTGGCATCGCCATCCAATCCAACCGGTACAGTGTTACTAAAGTCCGAATTAAAGGCCCTGGCCGATGCCGTAAAATCCCAAAAAGGCACATTGATTGTCGATGAGATTTATCATGGCCTGACCTATGACGACATTCAGCTTCCTACTGTGCTGGAAGTCGATGACGATGCCATTGTTATTAACAGCTTCTCTAAATTTTTCGGTATGACCGGCTGGCGTCTTGGCTGGGCGGTAGTGCCTGAAAGTCTGGAACCGGTCATGGATCGCCTGGCGCAAAATCTCTATCTGGCTGCACCGACGATTTCACAATATGCGGCTTTAGCGGCTTTTCAGCCCGATACCTTAGCAATACTGGAATCCCGTCGGCAGCAATTTCAGCAACGCTGTGATTTTCTGTTACCGATTTTGGCAGATCTGGGATTTGAGATCCCGGCCAAACCGCAGGGGGCATTCTATATTTACGCGGATTGCAGTCGTTTTTTAAACCAACAGATTCCCGACAGTATGGCTTTATCTCGGTATCTGCTTGATAAAGCTGGAGTTGCCATGACGCCGGGTAATGATTTTGGTGAACATCTTAGCCAGCAATATTGTCGATTTGCCTATACCAGAGACATTAAATTACTGGCGCAACTAAAGGACAAATTTAAGCAGCTTTATGGAAATAGATAACCCTCAGGAAATCATCTGCGATTGCAGCGGCACCACGCGTGGCAAAGTGCTGAGTCTGGTCGAACAGGGCATTGTTGATGCTGACACCATTTCCCGCAAAACCGGTTGTATTTCCGGTTGTGGTTCCTGTGAATGGGATATTGAGGCGCTGCTTGATGAAGTTGTTAAGAAACTTACCGAGCAGTCTTAACTGGCAAATCCTTTAAACGCTCAACATAAAGCTGCGTTGCCCCCGCGGTAGCCGCCGGAATCACCAGAAAATTAATTATCGGTATCATCGTCGCACCCAATGTGGTCATCCCAAAACCCAGTGCCAGACCGCGTTTTTGGCCAAGCAAGGCACGTTGCTCGGGAAAACCCAGCAAATGATTACCCAGCGGATAATCATGATAATCCAGCGCCAGCGTCCAGCTGGAAAAACCTATCCATAACAGCGGGGCAATCAGATTCAGGCCCGGGATCCACGATAACAGCAGCAATGGCAGCATCCATTTCAGTAAATAACCCAGTTTGCGAATTTCATTCCAGATCATCCGCGGTGTATCGGCAATTAGCTGTAGAGTGGTTTGTTCAGGTGGCGGCTGATTAGACAGGCGTTTCTCGACTGCTTCAGCGAGCAGACCATTAAACGGTGCGGCAACAATATTAGCCAGAATGGTAAAGGTGAAAAACACGATAATAAGGATCAAAACTGCAAACAGCGGCCATAAAAGCCACATCAGCGCGTTGGCCAGCCATTCCGGCAGCCAGGTGGGGGTGAGTTCGACCATCCAGTAATCAAACTGTGAAATCCCAAACCAGATTGCGCCGCTGAACAGCAGCGTATTGATCAGGATCGGAATATAAGCAAAGCGCCGCACACCGGGCTGATTAATCAGCGAAAAGCCGCCCAGTAAGTAACGTGCACCACGAATAAAATCACCCATGATTGTCCTCATCAAATATTTGCAGGCCTTCTTTTGCTAGCAAGGCCGTGCCATAAGCCGCTTCGGTATTGAAAACTGGTAAAAACGGCACGGTCAGTTTTTGTTGGCGGATTTGTGTCCATACCGGATTCATAGCGCCGCCACCGACACTGCGCACCGATTTCAGTGTTGTGCCACAAAGTTGTTGCAGTTTGGCATAAGCCTGCTGCTCGATATTGGCGATAGCATTCAATAAGCCATGTAAAAACAAACTATCACTGGCCGGCCGGGGCGTTAATTGTGGTGACTTATTTGGATCGGCAACGGGAAAACGTTCGCCGATCGTGGGTAGCGGATAATAATCGGGTGGACTTTGGCTTAAATTAATTTGCTCAGTTAAAGCGACGATTTGTGAGTCGGAAAAAAACTGTCTGATAACAGCGCCGCCGCTATTGGATGCACCACCAATCAGCCAATGGTCACCCAGTTTATGACTGTAAATGCCAAACTCCGGCGCAAAAACCGCATTATTGCTGATGAGTTTCAGTACCAGTGTCGAGCCTAATGAAGTGACGCCATCACCTATCTGGTGAGCACCGGTGGCGATAAACGCTGCCAGACTATCGGTGGTCCCGGCGACAATTTTCGGCGAGGTCGTTTGCTGTAAATTTAAATCTCGCATTAACGCCAAGGGCATTTCACCTATCACCGTACCCGGGGCCACCACATTTGGTAAGTGTTTTTCAGGTATCAATGCCGTCAACCAATCCGGCCACTGCATTAATTGTGGGTCAAAGCCGGATTTAAGCGCGTTGTTATAGTCAGTCATGCCGGTTTTGCCGGTTAGCTGACTGCTAATCCAATCGGCCTGATGCGTTAGATAATAATTTTCCGGTAAGTCATGGTGTTGCTGTAAATACAATAATTTCGCCAAACCGCTACCGCTGCCATGAGCACCGGAATCGGCCGGCGCAATGTCTTTTAATTGCTGACTTTGCAGATGTGCGCAGGTGTCGTTATACAGCAGCATCTCGGTCAGCGGCTGTCCATCAACATCACAAAGCATGACCGAGCCGGAAGTGGCATCCACAGCAATAGCGTTGATATCAAATCCCGCTAATGCTGCGACGCATTGTCTAAGCAATTCGACAACACATTGCCATTGCTCCGGCGGAACAGGGTAGGGCTGGTTTGATTTAAATGATGATTGTGTCTGATGGACAATCTGGTTGCTGTCATCAATGGCAATCAGACGGCACCCGGAGGTGCCGAGATCGATGCCCAGCCAAACCTTGTCAGGCATTTATTAAGGGAGAACAACCGGTGTTGGCGGTACCCAGCCGTCTTTGCGATATTCGGTGACCACATTGGTGTAAACACCGCCACGGACATTAAAAATACCGGTAACACGCATAAAGCGCGGGCTGGTCGCTGCAACCAGATCGGTCAGAATCTGATTGGTCAGTTTTTCATGAAAACCGCCTTCTTCGCGGTAAGACCAGAAGTACATTTTCAGTGCTTTCAGCTCGACGCATTTCAAATCGGGCACATAATCAATTTTAATCGTGGCAAAATCCGGCTGACCGGTTTTAGGGCACAGACAAGTAAACTCCGGTGTTTCAATGTGGATGGTATAATCCCGCTCCGGCGCGGCGTTATCGAAGGTTTCGAGCTGTTTGCTTGGTTGCGTGGACATCGGTAGTCTCTGGAAGTTAAACAAAACCGTTATTATCCCTGAGTTGGCAGATTTAATTAAGTGTTAGAAATCATCATATTGATAATTGTCGTGTTGTTGGCCATTGCTGTGGTTGGCTTTGTCAGCTATCAACGTAATCAGAAACTGGCCAATGATTTTGAACGTGAGCTGGATCATGACGATGATGTCGGCAGTGATTTTCATGCGCGCTATGACGCTGTGTTTGCCCTTGATGACGATGTTGATGTAGACGACAATCCGGTCACTCTGGATGGCGAAAAACCGCAAGCTCAAGTAAAGCCTGAGAGGGCGCCGGAGGTTGCTGAGCCGGCGATCCCCGGAGAAACTGAACCTACCCCGCCAGAGCCGGAATGGGATTTGGTGATTGCGCTGACCGTCATGGCGCCCCAAGATCGATTATTTACCGGCCGTGCCGTGAAAAATGCACTGGATAATCAGGATCTGCACTTTGGTGAAATGCAGATTTATCATCGTTTTACCTTGGGTAGCCGTAAACATAGCCTGTTCAGTGCTGCCAATATTGTTGATCCCGGCACGTTTTTGCCTGCTGAATTAATTTCGATGAAAACGCCTGGCATTTTGTTATTTGCGCGATTGCCGGGACCTGTTAATGGTCTGGCCGTATTAGATGCGATGCTTGATTGCGCCACGCAAATGGCGGAGCAGTTGGATGGTGTGGTCTGTGATGAACAACGCCAGCCGCTGACCGACCAGACGCTGGAATCGGTTCGCGCCAGGATTTTTGAACTGAATCTTAATTTGCAAAAAGATGCCCGCCCGTATGACGATTTCTGAGGACATCAAAAGTCGTGTCGCCGAACTGCGCGGCATCATTAATGATCTCAATTATCACTATTACAGCCAGGATGAACCGGCGGCCAGTGATGCTGAATATGATCGTCTGTTTAACGAGCTAAAAGAGCTCGAAGCTACTTATCCGGAATTACAAACAGCAGATTCACCAACGCAGCGGGTTGGTGCAGCGCCGCTGGCTAATTTCAGTCAGGTGACGCATGTCATGCCAATGTTATCGCTTGATAATGTGTTTGATGAAGCTGAGCTGACGGCATTCGATCAGCGTGTTAAAGACCGGCTGAATAGCTCGCAGCCGATTGAATATGCAGCAGAGCCTAAGCTTGATGGTCTGGCGATTAGTATTCGTTATGAAAACGGGTTATTGGTGCAGGCGGCAACGCGGGGTGACGGCAGTGTTGGTGAAGATGTCACCGAAAACGTTCGCACCATTCGCAATGTGCCACTGAAATTACAGGGTGATAATGTGCCGGCCGTGGTGGAAATCCGTGGCGAAATTTATATGCCCAAAGCCGGTTTCGAAAAGCTGAATCAGCAGCAACTCGCCGAAGGCAAAAAAATCTTTGTTAATCCCCGTAATGCGGCTGCCGGCTCTTTGCGGCAACTGGATTCCGGTATTACCGCCAGCCGGCCATTGGCGCTGTTTTGTTATGCGCTGGGCGATATTGACGGCATGGATCGGCCAGCCAGTCATCAAGAGGCGATGGATTTGATCGCTGGCTGGGGCGGGCCGATATGCCCAGAAACCAAAGTATTGACGGGCGTTAACGCCTGTTTTGATTATCTGCATCAGCTGGCCGAAAAACGTGAATCGCTGTCTTATGAAATTGATGGTGTGGTGTTTAAGGTAAACAGCAGCGAGTTACAAAATCGTCTGGGTTTTGTCTCCCGGGCGCCACGTTGGGCGATTGCCTATAAATTCCCGGCGCAGGAAGAAATGACGGTGGTGGAAGCCATTGAAATCCAGGTTGGCCGCACCGGTGCTTTAACCCCCGTTGCCCGTCTAAAACCAGTATTTGTCGGTGGTGTCACGGTCAGCAATGCCACGTTACATAATGAAGATGAAATCCGCCGCAAAGATGTACATATTGGCGATACGGTGATTGTCCGCCGTGCCGGTGATGTGATTCCAGAAATTGTGGGTGTGGTGACGGCAAAGCGACCACAGAATGCCACAGAATTTGTTATGCCAGCACAATGTCCGGTCTGTGATTCGGCAGTTGAGCGCGCTGATGGTGAAGCCGTAGCCCGTTGCAGTGGCGGTTTATACTGTGCAGCGCAGCGTAAAGAAGCATTGAAACATTTTGCCTCGCGTAAAGCTATGGATGTTGATGGTTTAGGCGATAAATTAGTTGAGCAACTGGTGGATGCAGAACTCGTTAAAGATCCGGCCGATTTATTTCAGCTGACCGCCGAACAACTGGCAGGTCTGGAACGGATGGGAGACAAGTCTGCCGAAAATCTGGTCAATGCCTTACAGGCTGCCAAACAAACCCGCTTTGCACGATTTTTATATGCGCTGGGAATCCGGGAAGTCGGTGAGGCCACTGCCCGGGCTTTGGCACTGCATTTTGTCGATTTAAACAAGCTGAAAACCGCAACAGAAGAACAACTACTGGAAATCGAGGACGTTGGCCCCATTGTGGCGCAGCATATTGTGACCTTTTTTCAGGAGCCGCATAATTTGGAAGTTCTCGAAAGATTATTGGCCCAGGGTATTCATTGGCCGGAAGAAAAACCTGTATTCGCCGACTCTGAATTAAATGGCAAAACCATCGTTCTGACCGGAACGCTTGATAATTTGTCGCGTAGTGAAGCCAAAGAAAAACTGCTGGCGCTGGGCGCGAAAGTTGCCGGCAGTGTCTCGGCAAAAACTGATTTTGTTGTCGCCGGGCGTGATGCAGGCTCTAAACTAAACAAAGCTGAATCGCTGGGTATTCGTGTAGTCGATGAGGCTCAATTACAACAGTGGATCCAATCATGAGTGCCGTTGCACAAGCCATCAAAAAAGTCGCTACTGGCCCCCATCTGAGCAAAGATTTAACGCTGGATGAAAGCCGCGAGGCAATGCTGGAAATTTTGGAAGGTAACGTGGATCCGGTTCAGGCCGCCGTCATGCTGATAGCGTTACGCATGAAGCGCGAAACCGATGAAGAAAATCTCGGCATGTTGCAGGCAATGCAGCAATTAACGCATCAACAGACATTGGATTTACCAGATGTTTTAATTATGGCGGATCCTTTTAATGGCTTTAACCGGCATTGTCCGGTGGCTGCATTTTTACCCGCTGTTTTAGCGGCTTGTGGTTTGCCAGCGGTGTCACAGGGCGTCTATGAAATGGGCCCGAAATTTGGTGTGACTCATGCCCAGGTACTTGACGCCGCGGGGTTACCGGTCAATTTAACTCCGAAGCAAATCGCGCAGCAAATACAAAATCCTGACTGTGGCTGGGCATACAGTGATCAGGCGCAGATGACCCCATCCCTGTTTGCCTTGCAGCATTTACGCAAACTGATGATTAAACGGCCTAGCATTGCTACGCTGGAAAAACTGATCATGCCAGTGAGGGCTCGGCGAACGCATTTACAGACGGGTTTTGTACATAAAGCTTATCCACCAGTTTTGGACTTTCTGGCGCGCCAGGCTGGTTTTGACAGTGCCTTGATTGTTCGCGGGCTGGAAGGCGGCGTAGTACCGACGTTGCGGGAAACCTCAATGAATCATCATTTACATGATGGCACCTTGCATCCTATGCCCATTCACCCGGCAGATTTTGGTATTCACCAGGAAACCCGTGGTGTTGTGGCGTCGGATGACAGTCCAACGGCTGCGGAAAGCGCCGAACTGGGATTAGCTGCGTTGAACGGGGAAAAAGGAGCGGCGCGCGATGTCTTGATATTGGGCGCTGCACTGGCCTTATTACAATGCCGGGATCATGAATCACCGCAACATGCTGCAGATTTAGTACGTAAAAAGCTGGATAATGGTCAGGTGTTAGCGCATTTTAATCAGGCAAAACCATGATTTTCCAGCAAACTTTATCGTTTACCACCCATGGCCGCAGCACCACCAATATCAGCCAGGATGTAAATGCCATAATTGCCGAGTCCGGTATTCAAACCGGTACCTGTCATGTGTTTGTGCAGCACACCAGTGCGTCATTAATGATATGTGAAAATGCCGATCCGGATGTCCGCCGTGATCTGGAAACCTATATGCAGCATATTGTCCCCGATGGTGATGCCATGTTTTTGCATCAGGATGAAGGCCCCGATGATATGAGCGCGCATATTCGCACAGTATTGACCAATCCGGATTTAACGGTGCCGATCAGCAAGGGGCAATGTGCACTGGGCATCTGGCAGGGTATTTATTTATGGGAGCACCGCACCCAGGGTCATCAGCGGCGAATTAATGTTACGGTACAGGGTGAATGATGCAAGACGACTGGCAAGATGAAATTGATGATGACAGCTTTGACTATGAAGAAGGTGAAGAGTCGGTCAGTAAATCACAAATCAAACGTGAGCTGGATGCGTTAAAAGATCTGGGTAGAGAATTGATTGCCTTGTCGCCGGCTGAATTAGCCAAGCTCAATTTGGATGAAAGTCTATACGATGCTGTCATTCAGGCACAAAGACTGCAAAAAGGTGCGTTAAAACGACAAACTGGGTTTATCGGCCGGATGATTGCGAATAGAGATCATGAAGCAATAAGCAAACAGTTAGAAATACTCAAACAACCACAGCGTGAAGACACTCAGAAATTTCATCAACTGGAAGCCTGGCGGGATCGTTTATTAGCCGGAGATGCGGGTGTAATGACTGAACTCCATAATCAATTGACAGAGTTTGATGGTCAGCATGTCCGGCAATTAGTGCGCAATGCCAAACGTGAAGCAGAGCAAAACCAACCACCAAAATCAGCAAGAATATTGTTTAAGTATTTACAACAACTAACTGATTAATAAAATTATTGGTCAGATATTTCGATAATAAAGCAGGCACCGCCCAAAAAGCTTTTTTCCAGTTTAATGGTGCCTTCATAAGCCTCGACAATATCACTGACAATCGCTAATCCCAGGCCGTGACCCTCGACTTGGGTGTCAAATCTCCGTCCACGCTTAATGATATCTTCACCCGCTAACAATGGAATGCCATTGCCATCATCCTCGATACGCATCGTGATGAGTTGGTGTTGCGACTGGACAACAATATTGACCCGCTGATGACAGTATTTATAGGCGTTTTCCAATAAATTGCCTAGCAGTTCATACATATCGCTCTCATCAGCATGGATAAAGGCATCACGTTCAATTTCAAACTGGCAGTGAATATTTTTCGCCTGATAAACCTTATTCAGTGAAGTGATGATCTTATGAATGATCTCACCAAGTGATACCGGTGCGAGCAAGTTGCTTTTACCCTCAGTTGCAGCTCGCTGTAACTGATAGTCAACCAATTGGTTGATGCGCTGTAATTGTTCCTGGCCAACTGATTTGAAATGCAGTAAATCCTGGCTGTTTTCCAGTTCACTGCGCAGTACCGCCAACGGCGTTTTTAAACTGTGTGCTAAATCTGCCAGTGAGTTTTTATAACGGACACGGCGGCTTTGTTCGTGATCCAGCAAATTATTAATATTCTGCGTCAGTTGTTGTAACTCCATTGGATACTCGCCGGTCAGACGCGGATGCTCGCCGGTTTCAATCGCATGTAAATCTTTGGCTGCACCAGTTAATGGTCGCAGACTCCAGCGCAGAATCAGCCACTGCGCAATCAGCAGCATAATGCCGGTACCCCCCAGCCAGTACCAGAGGTTTCGCTGGAAATTAGCCGTTTGCGCTTCCAGCATTAACTGGTCTTCCGCGACGTTAATGGTGTAATCGAATTGCTCGCCCTTATCGTTTTCCCAAACCACACCAAACGCCAGATTGCTGAGTTTCATACCATTATGCAGATCGATGACCGAATATTGCTCAACCGATGGGCCGGGGTGAAAGGGCAAAGCCAGAAACAATCCTATTGCCGACGGAGATTGCCAGACGATTTCATCACCGCTGGTGATTTGTGCATATAAACCGGAGTTGGGGATCGAAAACTTTTGCTCAAGTAACTTTTCGGGCATCAGCAATTCGCCGGTATCCGTCAATTCAGCGGCAGTCAGAATCGTCATGACATAATTATGTAAACGTTGTTTCTGAGCGGTTTCTGCGCTGCTTTCAAAGGCATTGTTAAGACTAATTGCCGATAAGCCTAAAAATGCACCAAGCACCACCGAGACTGCGATAAGCAGACGGTTGGACAGCGATAAACGGGGATTAATCACGCGGTAAAGTCAGCCGGTAGCCACGACCACGTAATGTTTCAATTGGATTCAGGGTTTTATCAGGGTCTAATTTGCCACGCAGTCGTTTGACAAAAACCTCGATGACATTACTGTCCCGGTCCTGATCCAATTCATAAATATGATCAGTGAGTTCTGTCTTGGAAATGACCTCACCGGCGTGCAGCATTAAAAAATGCAGCAGTCGATATTCATAAGCGGTCAATTCCACGGCGCTTTGCTGCAAAAAAACCTGTTGTGAACTGGGATTCAGTTCAATTGGCCCACAGCGTAAAGTGGCATTGGCCCACCCGGAAGCACGTCGGGCGAGGGCGTTCAGTCGGGCTGATAATTCTTCAAAATGAAATGGTTTAACCAGATAGTCATCGGCACCGGCTTCAAGGCCTTCGACTTTATCCTGCCAACGGCCACGGGCCGTGAGAATTAAAATCGGGTATTTATAGCCTTGTTCACGTAATCGCTGAATGACTTCGATACCGGATAGTTTAGGCAAGCCTAAATCTATAATAGCAACATCGTAGGGATATTCGATGCCCATAAAGAGACCTTCTTCACCATCAGCAACAGCATCAACGGTCAGATTCTGGGCACGTAATTGCTGAGTGATTTGTTCACGCAACACGGTTTCGTCTTCAATTAGCAGAATTCGCATGAAAGCGGATCACATCCTCTGTCCGGTATCCCGGTCGATACGGTAAGTTTTGACTTTGCCATCTTCATGCAGCACTTTGACACGAAACACATTGTGGTCGAAATAAAGTTCGTCTTGCACCGATAGCACTCGGCCGCCAGTTTCGACCCGCGCCAATTCAGCTGCTGTGCTTCGGGTAAGTGGCAGCGGAATATCATTAACGCTGGTGCCCGGTTCAGCATCCTCTGGCAAGTGTTTCGCTATTAACGGCAGCGGTGCCAGCATCGCTAGTATTAGCAGAGTGTGCACTAATCGCATGTCAGACCTTATTTTTTCTTTTAATGGTAACGGTTAATTTTTAATATGCAAAAGCCCCGCATCTGAGCCGGGCTGCATATCACGGTTATTGTGCTTTAACAGGTTTAACCGCGCCAATTGCACCATCGGCGCGTGCTTTCAGATATCGGTATATATGTTTGCGCCCATCCATGACTTGTTTATTACTTTGCCAGGCTGGCATCATGCCCGTCTGGCCCATTTTGCCTTTGGCTACAATATCCAGAAATGCCTGATAACTCATTTTATTCAGACTATCCGCCAAATTTGGCCCGGCCAAACCCTGACCATAAGTGCCATGACAACGGGCACACCAGTTTCGATAAAGCTGAAAACCTTTATAGGTCTCTGCATCAAGTTGATTATCGTTGGTCACAATATACGGTTGTACTTCAGCGCTCGCTGGTAACAAAGCCAGCACAGACAGCATCAAAACAGGTGTCAATATCATTAATTTTGTTTTAATTGCCATCAGAAACTCCTGAAAAATTCTGCAAATAACATTTTGCATATTGCCAAATATAGGCGAATAAACCAGTCATCAGATAAGGTATTTGCCGCATCCCTGCGGCTTTACACATAAAATTTAATAATACCGGCGTGCAGGTTTGGCTGTCACTTCCACCGGAATAAATTTACCCGGATGATGATCCATAAAAGTCGTATATTCACGTCCTTTGTAACGATAGCCGACCTCGTAGCCTTCAACGCGTTGTTCATAGTGATCTTCGTACCGGACATCACATTGCTCACGATAGCCATAATCAGCTTGCCGATACTGATTACTCGTCATATCACGACCGACCGAACCGCCTAATAAAGCCCCGGCAACCGTCATCGCTGTCTGGCCGTTACCGCCACCAAACTGATTACCAATCACACCACCAATGATGCCGCCAGCAATAGTACCGGTATAGGATTGTTGCGGTCCACGACGGTAATCACGTGTTTCGTAACATTCCCGAACCGGCGTGGTGATACGTACTTCGTTATAGACCGGTTCGACCCAGGTGACTTTGGCGCGATCCTGGCCGCCTTGATCATAATAACGATACTTATCACCTGCCATCACTGCAGGTGAAGATAAGGTCACTAACGTTGCCAAACTTAATGTTGTTATTGTTTTTTTCATCACAGCACACTCCTCTTGTCAGCTGTTGATTGCAGAATAGCAATCTCAAACTGAACTATGACTGAATGCTGTGTAAATTTGCGTTAGGTTTTTTAAATTTATTTCAAGACGTTAGATCAACACTCAGCCCATTGTTTATCGAGTCGTTTGGTTGAGACCGGATATACAGTACCTACCTCCTGAGCAAATACTGAAATCCGGAATTCTTCGATCATCCAACGATATTCCTGCCGCGCCTCCGAGGGTGCCCGGTGCAGATGCTGTAAATAACGCCGCCAGTGGGGGGCGATTTCATTTTGTCGTTGCCGGTCTTTGGCAGGATCAGTTTTTAATTTATCCAGACGCAAACCTATTGCCTGAAAGTAGGCGGGCAGACGTTTCAGAGCGCTGTCTGGCAAGTCATGAACAAACCCCTGATATAACAAATACTGTAATTGCTCACGAATATCCTGCACGGCATGCATCGCTGCCATCGGTAAATTATCAGACAAGCGTTTGGCAATCGCATGATATTCCTTTAATGCCGTGGCAATAACGGCTGCCAAATCAGTTGCGGTATTAATCAAATGCCGGCGTTCATCCGCCAGTCGCTGTTCAAAAGCTGGCTGACTGCGGGGCCAGGGTTTATTCAGTAAAAAGCATCTATCAAAGGCCACCTGGATCAGATCGTTTTTCAACTGTTCGCACGGTGTTAAATCACTGTGATTATCGTCATAAGGCGAGGGTGGCACATTGGCATATTGAAGGCACATGGTTTTGATATCCGGCAAATGCTTTTGCAGATATTTAACCGCATCTTTTTCAGCCAGCATAAACAGCCGACGCAGACCCTTAAAAGTTTGGGTGTCAGCCTGAGCCTCTGTATCCAGCAGTGTTAAGTCAACATGATCTTGTTTGTCAATAAGCGCCGGGTAGGCAGTGATTTCAATACCGTTTTGTTGCAGCACGATGTATTCAGGTAAATCACCAAACGTCCAATCGACCAGACCGGTTTTTTCATAATCACTGTCTGGCATTTGCCGGAAACTGTCAGCGGCTTGTTTGGCCCAGTCATTTTTCAGTTGTTTTAAATCGCGGCTTTCGTCAAGCAGTTTGCCGTTTTCATCAACCAGACGAAAATTCATCTGCAA
>JAWWAG010000039.1:0-16036 GCA_033721795.1 Methylophaga sp.
ATCCAACGAAATGCCTGGTGCCAATGGCAAAACCACACTGACATCAAAATGGCGCTGCTGAATCCGCTCGGCAGCCGCCAGCATTACTGGTAATAAGGCATTTATTTCACTACGCCGGCTGCCCGGAAATAAACCAATCACCCGATGCTGCGGATCCAGTTTGAATTTGGCTTTGGCAGCGGCAGTATCCAAATCACTTTTAACCGCATCGACCAGTGGATGACCAACACAGGTAACTGGCACACCAGCCTGCTCGTATATCGGTACTTCAAACGGGAAGAGCACCGCCATGTGATCGACCGTTTGCTGAATTTGTTTAACGCGCCCTGCACGCCAGGCCCAGACTTTGGGACTGATGTAATACAACACCGGAATACCGAGTTTTTTGGCCTGCTTGGCAAGTTTTAGATTAAAGCCGGGGTAATCAACCAGAATCAGTAAATCGGGTTTATCACGTTTCAGCCGGCTGACAGTCTGATTAAAAATAGCTTTGATACGCGGATAACTTTTCAGAACTTCAAACAGACCCATCACCGCTAAATCGGCAAAATCCTGAACAATATCGGCGCCGGCAGCGCGCATTGCATCACCACCGATACCGCCGACATATAAATGAGGCGCATGCTGTTTAATCGCCGCAACCAGCCGCGCGGCATGGGCATCCCCCGACGCTTCTCCGGCAACAATAAAAATCTGCCGATTATCCGCCATGGTTAATCCTCTAGATAGCCGACAAGCTCAAGACCAAAACCGGAAACGCCGGTCAGTTTGGTTGGTGTGCCGATAACGCGCATTTTTTTAACGCCCAAATCCGCCAGAATTTGTGCACCCACTCCAAAGGTCCGCATATCCCAGCCGGCTTTGGCGATGGTTTGGTTTTGTCCCGAATCATGTTGCTGGTAGCGGGCGATTTTAGTGGCAAGTTGTTTGTTCTGTTCCGGTTGTCTGAGTACTACCAGCACCCCTTTGCCCGCTTGTTGGATGCGGCGCATCACATCCGGCAAAGGCCAATGAGCCGGTTCACGCATCGACGCCAGTAAATCCGTTAAAGGATCCGCCATATGCACCCTGACCAGCGTTTCATTGTCAGCGCTGATGTCACCGTAAACCAGCGCCAGATGAACCTGGGCGTTAACTCCATCCTGATAACTATGCAGCACAAAATCACCGTATTCAGTCGGAAACTGACACTGTGATAAGGGTTTGATAGTCATTTCATTTTGCAGACGGTAACTGATGAGATCGGCGATGGTGCCAATTTTTAATTGATGGGTCTGAGCAAAAACCTCCAAATCAGGTCGCCGGGCCATACTGCCGTCATCATTGAGGATTTCGACAATCACTGCCGCCGGTGACAAACCGGCCAACTGCGCTAAATCACAACCAGCTTCGGTATGCCCAGCGCGGGTTAATACACCGCCTGCCTGCGCTTTTAACGGAAAAATATGCCCCGGCTGCACCAGATCTTCAGGTTTGGCCTCGGGATGCACAGCTTTCTGAATAGTTAAAGCCCGATCGGCCGCGGAAATACCAGTCGTAACGCCCTCGGCTGCTTCAATCGATACCGTAAAGTTTGTTGAATATGGCGTTTGATTATCTGACACCATCAGCGGCAAACGCAGCTGCCGAGTGCGTTCTTCTGTCAAGGTAAGGCAAATCAGGCCACGACCAAATTTTGCCATAAAGTTAATGGCTTCAGGCGTGACTTTTTCGGCGGCCATGACCAGATCGCCTTCATTTTCGCGATCTTCATCATCCATGATAATAACCATTTTGCCGGCTTTAAGATCGGCGAGAATTTCTTCCGTGCTGTTTAATTTCATATTGTCAGATAGCCATGCTGTTGCAGAAAATCAGGCGTCAATTTGCTGCCTTGTGCTGGCAATAGCCGTTCCAGATAACGCGCGATGAGATCTACTTCTAAATTGACTGTGCTACCCACCTGATAATCTTTAATTATGGTTTCCTGAAGCGTGTGCGGAATAATATTGACCTCAAAACCGCTGGCAGTCACCTTGTTGACCGTTAAACTGGCGCCATCAATACAAATTGAACCTTTTTCGGCAATATAACGATGTAATTCTGCCGGCACGTTAACGGCCATTTGCCAGGACCTGGCCACTTCTTTAATGCTACTGATTTGACCCAAGCCATCAACATGACCACTGACAAAATGACCGCCCAGCCTGTCACCGACCGCCAGTGCTTTTTCCAGATTGACCTGACAACCGGTTTTCAGAGCTGCAAGACTACTGCGATTGATGGTTTCTTGCGAGACATCAAACGCTAATTGCTTGTCCTGCAAGCTAACCACCGTCAGACAAACGCCATTGATGGCAATACTATCGCCCAGTTTGACATCACTGCAATCGAGCTTGCCGGCATCAATCAGCAACCTCAGGTCGCCACCCTTGGGTTGTAATGCTGTGACGTCGCCCAACGCGGCAATAATTCCGGTAAACATCTTTAAAACACCTCGTTATAAATCGGTGTAGCGGTGATCCGCCAGTCTTTGCCTATCGGCCGTATATCGGTAATCTGCAAATCAATATTCTGATCCATACGCAGCAACCCCGTCAGATTAAATGCCGCCCGGGCATCACTGCCCATTAATTTGGGCGCCACATAAAAAATCAACTCATCAATTAACTGAGCGCGTAATAAAGCACCATTTAAATCGGCACCGGCCTCAACCATCACTTCATTGATTTCGCGTTTTGCCAGAACGGACAGCAGCGCCGTTAAATCAACCTGTTTATCGGCTGTCGGTAATACCACTGTTTCAATATCAGCGCGCATCACTTTGTCACCGGCAGTTGCCAGTAATACTTTATCACCGCCGAGAATTTTGGCTTTGACCGGCATCCGTAAATCACTATCGACTACCACGCGCAGTGGTTGGCGAATATGCTCAGGATCTGGATACCATTCACCCTGCGGCCGGACATTCAGCATCGGGTCATCGGCCAGAACGGTACCAATACCGGTCAGAATTGCACTGCTACGGGCACGTAATTTTTGTACATCATGACGCGCTTCCGGGCCGGTTATCCATTTACTTTCACCGGAAGCCATTGCCGTGCGCCCATCAAGGCTCATCGCGATTTTAGTGCGGACAAATGGCCGGCCAATGCGCATCCGTTGACAAAAACCTGGATTCAGTTGCTCGGCCTGCTTCGCAAACAAGCCCTCATGGACTTCAATGCCAGCCTGACGCAAACGTTCTATGCCAGTCCCGGCAACAATCGGGTTGGGATCGGTCATCGCAACAAGCACACGCTTGATACCGGCACGAATCAAAGCTTCGGCGCAAGGCGGCGTCCGACCAAAATGACTACAAGGTTCGAGGGTGACATAACAATCGGCGCCCTGCGCAGCAGTGCCCGCCATATTCAAAGCATTGATTTCAGCATGCGCTTCGCCAGCGCGATGATGCCAGCCTTCTCCAATCACCCGTTCATTTTTGACAATCACGCAACCAACGCGTGGATTGGGATCAGTGGTGTAAAGGCCGCGTTTTGCCAGTTGCAGTGCATGGGCCATATGTTGTTCATGTTGACTCATGCTGAATGACTCCTGTGATGCCTGGTTAAATGCGTTAGAGCAACGATATTTGCGTTACTGAAAACGATTTATGAATTGCTGTTGCTGTCGCTGCGATTTTCCATGCGTTCAATTTCTTCACGAAACGCATTTACATCCTGAAAACTACGATAAACCGAAGCAAAACGTACATAAGCGACTTCATCGAGATCCCGCAATGCATCCATTACCCAGTCACCGACCAGACGACTATTCACTTCACGCTCGCCAGTCGCCCATAATCTACGAGTAATGGTTTTCACCGCGTTATCGATAGCATCCATGCTGACTGGACGTTTTTCCAATGCACGCATAATACCCGCACGCAGTTTCTGTTCGTCAAACACTTCCCGCGATGCATCTCGCTTGACCAATCGCGGTAAACTTAATTCAGCGGTTTCGTAGGTGGTAAAGCGTTCACTACAACTGACACACATTCGCCTTCGACGGATTGCGTCACCTTCCGCAGACAGCCGGGAATCCACAACCTTGGAATCGGCTGTACCGCAAAAAGGGCATCGCATCGTCTTGGTCCGGCTTACGCGTAAACAGGTAAACGGGCACAGATCTCACTGACTTTCGTGCGATTGGTTTCAATCACCTTAGCATCACCACGACTATCAATGATATCGCATATCCAACCCGCTAAATCAGTGCAATCCTGAGCATTAAAACCCCGGGTGGTCACTGCAGGTGTACCGATACGAATCCCGGAGGTAACAAATGGTGATTGCGGATCATTGGGCACAGCATTTTTATTGACGGTAATGTGTGCATCACCGAGCCAGGCATCGACCTCTTTACCGGTCAGACCGGCTTCAATGAAGCTGACTAAAAACAAGTGATCATCAGTACCATCTGATACCACATCATAACCACGAGCCATAAATACTTTAGCCATGGCACGGGCGTTTTCAATGACCTGCTGCTGATAGCTTTTAAATTCCGGCAACATGGCTTCTTTAAACGCGATCGCTTTAGCAGCAATGACATGCATCAGCGGACCGCCCTGGAAGCCTGGGAAGACCGCTGAATTAAGTTTTTTCTCAATTTCCGGATTCGCTTTGGCCAGAATCAGACCACCGCGTGGACCACGCAGTGTTTTATGCGTTGTGGTCGTTGTGACATCAGCTATATTCACCGGATTCGGATATAAGCCTGCTGCCACCAAACCGGCAACATGAGCCATATCGACTAACAAATAGGCACCAACTGAATCGGCAATATTACGGAATTTCTGCCAATCGATGACACGTGAATATGCTGAAAATCCCGCTACAACCATTTTTGGCTGATGTTCTTTAGCAAGCCGCGCCACTTCATCGTAGTCAATTTCACCGGTGTCGGTATTGATACCGTACGCGACAGAATTATAGATTTTGCCTGAAGCGCTGACTTTAGCACCGTGGGTCAAATGACCGCCATGGGCTAAACTCATACCCAAGATAGTATCGCCAGGTTGCAATAAAGCCAGATAAACCGCCGCATTCGCTTGCGAGCCTGAATGTGGCTGAACATTAGCATAGTCAGCACCAAATAAAGCTTTAGCGCGTTCAATGGCTAAATCTTCTACCGTATCAACATGCTCACAGCCGCCATAATACCGCTTGCCGGGATAACCCTCAGCGTATTTATTGGTCAGTACACTGCCTTGGGCTTCCATAACCCGCGGGCTGGTATAGTTTTCCGAGGCAATCAGCTCGATATGATCTTCCTGGCGCTGAACTTCAGCCGAAATGGCGTTAAACACTTCATCGTCAAAGTCTGCGATGCGCATGTTTTTTTTGTACACGGTAATCCCCTGTCACGTCTGTAAAATGCTTGCGTATTGTATCCCACAACACTGACAGCATCTATGTCAGAATGGTTTTTTAAATATTTGATAAAGGAGTTGTTATGCAAATTACCATTCTGGGCGGTGGCCTGATGGGACAAGCCATGGCTGAACGTTTATTGGCTGAACAACAAAATGTCACAGTATTTAACCGCAGTCCCAATAAAATCGAATCTCTGCGCAATATCGGCGTGGAAATTACCGACGATGCCGAACAGGCCGTCAGCAAAGCAGACATTATCCTGTTGGTACTCAGTGATGCCGAGGCGATTGAATCGGTACTTGCTGTTATCAGTGCTGACAAACTGGCTGGTAAGTCAATCGTCCAGATGGGCACCATTAGCCCCGAACAATCACAAAGCATTGCTGATCGCTGCCGGCTGCAAAGTGCCAGTTATTTGGAATGTCCTGTGCTCGGCAGTCTGCCTGAAGCACGCAACGGCACATTAATCTTGATGGCTGGCGGTGAACAGGATGATTTTGAAGCAGCTTTGCCAACGCTAAAACTGCTCGGTAAACAACCGCAATTGATTGGCGAGGTGGGTAAGGCTGCGGCGATGAAATTGGCGATGAATCAGCTCATCGCAGGACTGACCGCCAGTTTTTCACTGAGTCTCGCACTGATTGAAAGTCAGGGAATCGACAGTGATCAGTTTATGTCATTATTACGCGACAGTGCTTTGTATGCGCCAACGTTTGATAAAAAGCTTGATCGGATGCGCAATCGTGACTTTACCAATCCAAATTTTCCAACCAAACATTTAGCCAAAGACAGTCGCCTGTTTTTGGCAGTCGCAGAGCAACTTCGACTGGATGCCAGTGGCCTGGAAGGCGTCATAAGGTTACTGGAAAAAACAGCGTATATGGGACTTGAAAATAGCGATTATTCAGCTATCTACGCCGCTGTATCACCTGATCGTAAATAAAAAAATGCCCGCTTTTGCGGGCATTTATATTTTAAATGGCGAATAAGTCTCGCCGAATTATGGTTTCAACCCGATCAGGGCCGGTAGAAATAATATCAATGGGAACACCAGCCAGTTCTTCGACTTTGACAATATAGTTACGGGCGTTTTCCGGTAATTCATCAAAGTCGGTAATGCCCAGAGTTGATTCCTGCCAACCCGGCATATCAATATAAACTGGCTCACAACCTTTGAATTCATCAGCGCTAAGCGGTAATACATCAACCGATTTACCGTCACGCTCATAGCCAACACACAGCCGGATGGTATCCAGACCATCCAAGACATCAAGCTTCGTCAGACATAAACCGGTAATACTGTTGATCCAGCTGGCACGATTTAAAGCCACCATATCCAACCACCCACAACGTCGATCGCGGCCAGTGGTAGATCCTTTTTCATGACCACGCTCCGCCAGACGTTTACCAATTTGGCAACTTAATTCTGATGGAAACGGGCCGGCACCAACACGTGTTGCATAGGCTTTGGTAATACCCAGTACATAATCAATGTGGCAAGGGCCCACACCTGCGCCAGTGGCACTGCCACCAGCTGTGGTGTTGGATGAGGTCACATAAGGATAGGTACCGTGATCAATATCCAGTAATGCGCCTTGCGCACCTTCGAACATAACGCGATCGCCATTCAAATGATACTGCTGCAATAATGCCGGAATATCAGCAACCATGGCCAGAAGGGTGTCTCGAATTGCCAGTGTTTCAGATAACACCTGTTCAAAATCAACCGGCGCTGCCTGATAATAATTGATCAGTGCAAAATTGTGGAAGCTAACCACTTCGCGCAGTTTTTCGGTAAAACTTTCGATATCGACCAAATCACCGACACGCAATCCGCGGCGAGCAACCTTATCTTCATAGGCCGGGCCGATACCACGTCCTGTCGTACCAATAGCCGCTTTGCCACGACGTGCTTCACGCGCCAAATCCAGTGCCACGTGATAAGACAAAATCAACGGACAGGCGGCACTGATTTTCAGACGATCTTTAACTGGAATACCACTGTCTTCCAGCGCATTGATTTCTTTTAATAAGGCTTCCGGTGATAACACCACACCATTACCAATCAGACACTGCACATGGCTGCGTAAAATACCCGACGGGATCAAATGTAAGATGGTTTTTTTGCCATCAATAACCAGCGTGTGTCCGGCATTGTGGCCACCCTGAAAACGCACTACAGCAGAGACGTTATCGGTTAACAAATCAACAACTTTGCCTTTACCTTCATCGCCCCATTGTGAGCCGATCACTACAATATTTTTAGCCACGTACTTTTCCTGTTGCGACCACCTGCCAGTGGCCATTTTGTTGGATCAATTGTTTATTACATTCGGAGGTTTGACCGGGCAGATCGTAGATGACGATTTGACCTGCCTCACGAAGAGCGCTAATTGTTTCGTGTTGGGCACTATCATCGACCCAAACGACTGAAATCTTATCGGGTGTATCGCCATTTTCCGGGAATTGCGTGACCAGTTTTTTAAGATCTAAACTAAAGCCGGTTGCCGGTTGGGCATAACCAAAATCTTCACCGATATCATCGTAACGACCACCTAAGGCTATCGCCTGAGCCGATTCTGGCTGATAGGCGGCAAAAACAACGCCCGTATGATAGTGATACCCACGCAGTTCTGCCAGATCAAAATTAACGCGCAAGTCTGGCAGCCGAATCGACAGCATATTAGCCAGAGATTGTAATGTCGTCAGCGCTTGTTTCACGTCTTCTGGCGCATCAGCGAGCAGCGTTTCTGCTTTTGTCAAAATCTTACTGTCACCATTCAATTCTGATAAAGCCCGCAACATATTTTGCTGTTTATCTGGCAGATTGAAGTCACTGAGTAACTGATCAATTTCGGCACTGGCTTTGCGTTGCAGCGCTGAAAATAAAGCCTGTTCCTGTTGGTCATCAAGGCCCGCCGCATCGGCCAGACCACGATAAATACCAACATGGCCGATATCCAACGAAAGCGGGCCTTGCAAGCCACTTATTTTTAACAGCTCGACCATTAACTGCATGCTTTCCATATCACTTTCAGGTCCGGCATGACCATATATTTCTGCACCGAGTTGAATCGGATTACGAGAGTTTGCCTGACCTTCCGGCAAGGTATGCAGGACACTGCCTATATAGCAGAGTCGTAAAATATCAGACTCGCCGCGCAGCCGATGCGCCGCAATACGCGCCACTTGAGGCGTCATATCGGCACGTATACCCAGTAATCGTCCTGAAAGCTGGTCGATCAGCTTAAAAGTTTGTAAATCTAACGTTTTAGCAGTGCCGGTCAGCAGCGAATCCAGATATTCAACCAACGGCGGCACAACCAGTTGGTATCCCCAACTTTGCATGCGATCCACTAATAAACGGTGCATTTTTTCAAGTTGCGCCGCTTCCTTTGGCATCAATTCATCAATACCTTCAGGCAAAAGCCAACTTTCTCTGAGGCTCATAACGTCAATTTACCCAATATAAAACGGCCAGGCCGAGCAACATACTGACAAGGCCAATCCAGCGTAACTGTGAATCCGGCATGTTACTTATTTGCAGAAGTGCCCGGCGAAATGCTGATGGATTAACAAACGGCATGATGCCTTCAATAATTAGCATCAATGCCGTGGCTAACCACAAGCTGTGGATCAATGCATCACTCACTCAGCGGATGTTTCAACATCACTGAAACGACTGAAGAAATCCCCTTTTGGCTCAATTACCAGTAAATCATCCCCCTGGAAGATATTCTGATAAGCATTTAAACGACGATACAGAGAGTAGAAATCTTCATTCTGGCCATATGCATCGGCATAAATTTCTGTGGCGTTGGCATCACCATCACCTCGCAAGCTTTCCGCTTGCCTGCGAGCTTCCGCCAGAATAACAGTACGTTGACGATCAGCATCAGAACGGATTTTTTCGGCTTCTTCAGCACCACGCGAACGCAGATCTTTTGCCACCCGATCCCGCTCAGCTTGCATACGGGCAAAAACAGAGGCACTGACTTCTTGTGGTAAATCAATCCGTTTAATACGAACGTTGACAATTTCTATGCCGAATCCTTCAGCAGTTTCATTCGCTTCAGTCATTAATTCGGCAACCATTTCATCCCGATCCCCCGAAACCACTTCCTGAATACTGCGCCGGCCGAACTCAGCTCTCAGACCATCCTTGATAATTTGCGACAAACGCAATTTAGCATTTTCTTCATCGCCGCCCATCGCACGAAAATACTGGGCTACGTCAGATATACGCCACAAAATGAAGGAGTCAACGATAACGTTTTTCTTTTCACCGGTTAAGTAACGCGCTGGTGAAGCATCCAAACTAAGAATACGGCCATCGAAACGACGCACTTGGTTTACGAATGGAATCTTGAAATGCAAACCAGGCTCATAATCAGCATGCTCGATTTGACCCAGCTTTAGCAAAATAACGCGTTCACGCTCATCAACAAAAAATACTGAAGCACTGACAGTTATCACTACCAACACCGTAATAAAAATAAATAAGTTAAAACGTGATTGCATGATTAACGTCCTCCCCGGCTTCGTGCATCATTGGCAGCGTTGTTACTGTTGTTATTGCTGCTTGAGCTGCTGTTGCCTGCGGGATAATTGAGTGAGTCCATATCAACCCGTGTTGGGTTACTGCCTGAAAAACTGTTGCGATTGCCCATTCGATCCAGTGGCAAGTACAGTACGTTATTGCCATTACCATCAACATCAACCATTACTTTATTGGTGCGAGAATAAACTGATTCCATTGCATCGAGATACATTCGCTCTTCAGTGATAAATGGTGCTTTATTGTACTCATTCATAACTTGTAAGAAGCGGCTGGTATCACCATTTGCCTTGGCAACAATCTGGCTCTTATAGGCTTCAGCTTCCTGAATAATACGAAACGCCTGACCACGTGCACGGGGAATAATATCGTTAGAATAAGCTTCAGCTTCATTTTTAAGCCGAACCTCATCCTCACGGGCTTTAACCACATCCGCAAAAGATGCCTGAACCTGTTCTGGTGGCTGCACATCTTGCATGCTGACGCTGGTGACACTTAAACCAGTGCCATGCGCATCCAGCATTTCTTGCAGCGCTTGCTCGGTACGGGTAGCAACTTCACTACGGCCTTCGGTCAGCACAAAGTCCATATTTGACTGGCCAACAACTTCACGCACAGCGCTTTCCATCATCTGTCGCAAAATAATATCAGGTGAACGTACGTTAAACAGATATTGCGCCGCATCTTTAACACGATACTGGCCGGCAATTTTCAGATCGACAATATTCTCATCATTAGTCAACATCAGTGACTCTGACAGGATATTGCTTTCAGGTCGGGAACCGGCGCTGCGATAACCAATTTCTACGGTGCGGATGTTCTCAACATTGACCACTTCGACCTTATCTATCGGATAAGGAAAATGCCAATGCGGCCCCGGCATCGTGGTAGCCTGAAATTGACCGAAACGTAATACCACGCCCCGTTCAGCCGGCTCAACAATGTAAATACCTGATAATAACCAGACAACAAAAATAATTGCGGCAATCAGACCAAGACCAAGTGAACCACCGCTGCTTTCCTTATTGTTGTCAGGTTGCTGTTGGCCGCCACGATTACCGCCAAACAGACCGCCAAGTTTCCGCTGTAAATTCCGAATGACTTCATCGAGATCCGGCGGTCCGTCGTTCTTTCCGCGTTTGCCCCATGGATCTTTGTCGCCATTGCCGGGTTCATTCCAAGCCATTTACTGCTCCAAAAGAGATAAAATCTGATTACGTTTCAAACAAGACTATTCTACGGAGATGGTTGCCGATGGCAACCAAAACCATTGTTAATTCACTGGCTCAGCATAAGGGGCGTCAGCCGGAAAGTATTCCTGCAGAGCCTGCCTCAATAGCGCTAAACCCGCACCGGTATGGGCTGATAACCAGATCCTTCGGATCTGACCATGTTGGTCCCGCTCCAAACGTGGCATTGCATCTTCTAATTTGTCGATTTTGTTATAGACAACCAATTGTGGGACATCTTGCGCATCAATTTGTTGTAATACGTCATCGACATGTTGCATTAATTCTTCACGATCTGCCGCCGCGGCATCAACAACATGCACCAACAATGTTGCATCACGTGTTTCTTCAAGTGTTGAGCTGAATGACTCGACAAGATCATGCGGCAACTGTCTGATAAAACCGACCGTATCGGCCAGAATAAGTTGCTCAGTATCAACTAAACGTAACCGCCGTAAAGTCGGATCCAGCGTCGCAAACAAACGATCATCTGCATACACTTCTGCAGAAGTCATTTTATTAAATAAAGTCGATTTACCCACGTTGGTATAGCCGACCAGGGACACAACCGGCGTATTACTTCGCTGCCGCGAACGACGTCCCTGCTCTCGTTGTGAGCGAACTTTGTCCAGTCGTTTTTTTAGTGATTTGATCCGCCCACCCAATAAACGACGGTCAGTTTCTAACTGCGTTTCACCGGGCCCCCGTAAACCAATACCGCCTTTTTGTCTTTCCAAATGCGTCCAACCACGCACCAGCCGGGTAGATAAATGCTGTAACTGTGCCAGTTCGACCTGTAACTTACCTTCGTGCGATCTTGCCCTGCGGGCAAAAATATCCAGGATCAGACCAGTACGGCCCAATACCCGACATTTTAGTTTTTGCTCTAGATTACGTTCCTGACTGGGTGACAGCTCATGATTAAAAATAACAAGTGAAGCATGATTTGCCTCGACCGCCATACCGATTTCATCAGCTTTACCTGAACCCGCAAATAATTTGGCATCAGGCCGATGCCGTTTGCCGGAAATATCGGCAGCAATCTTGGCACCAGTGGAATGTACCAGTTCAATAAATTCTTCATGGGTTTCGTCAAAAGCGATTTCATTAAAATTCAGATGCACCAAAACCACTGAATCTTGCTGCTCACTCTCGGAAAATGCCGCTGTACTATCGGGGCGATCAAACAATCAGTTATCTCCTGTTAATCTTCGGCAGAAATAGTTACATTACGGGCCGGTACAATCGTTGAAATGGCATGTTTATAAACCATTTGATTGACCGAGTTTTTCAATAAAATCACAAATTGATCAAATGAATCAATTTGGCCTTGCAGCTTAATGCCATTGACCAGATAAATAGATACCGGCACATTTTCACGGCGTAAGGCATTTAAAAAAGGGTCTTGCAGGGATTGGGCTTTAGCCATTGGTGACTCCGACATTGTTATTATTGTTAAACTGCTTACCGTTACAGCATTCTAAAAGCCTGTACAGAATCGTCAAGCTTTATCATCAGCCCGCAGTTCTTGCTGGATATACTGCATTACTGCTGACACTGGCAAGCCCGAACCACTATCAAACCAAGTCGCATCCTGTTGGGCACGTAACCAGGTTATTTGCCGCTTAGCCATTTGCCGAGTGGCAATAATAGCTTTTTCAATAAAACTGACTTCGTCGTATTCACCATGCAAATGCGCCCAAGCTTGACGATAACCGACCGCTCGGATCGACGGCAACTTTTCATGACAATCACCACGAGCCACTAATTTTCGTACTTCATCCAAAAAACCGTTAGCTATCATTTGCTGATAACGTGCAGCAATACGGGCATGCAAAATCTTTCGCTGAAATGGTGCCAGCACCACATTTATCATTTGGTAAGGTAAATCAGGGTTCGTTTCAGCAATTAATTGACTCATCGGTGTGCCAGTGAGTTCATAAATTTCTAAAGCACGTTGTAATCGTTGCGGATCGGAATGACGAATTCGTGCGGCACTCTCTGAGTCGACTTTTTGCAATCGTTGATGCAGATACATCAGCCCATGTTCGGCTGCTTCCTGATCAAGTCGGTGGCGAATAGCTGCATTCGCTGCAGGCAAATCGGCTAGACCGCGCTGTAAGCTATTGAAGTAAAGCATGGTGCCACCGACAAGTAACGGTATTTTATTGCGCCCCGTTATCTCGGCCATTAAAAGCAGTGCATCTTCACGAAACTGACCGACGGAATAGACTTCCGTGGGCTCAAGAATATCAATTAAATGATGCGGTACTTGCTGCCGTTCAGCAAGTGAGGGCTTTGCAGTACCGATATTCATACCCCGATAAACCAGGGCAGAGTCAACACTGATGATTTCGACAGGCAATTCACGGGCAATCGTCAAAGCCAAATCGGTTTTGCCGGAAGCCGTCGGCCCCATTAAAAAAATGGCTGGGGGCTTTACCAAAGACTGCTCAGAAATAATTAGCCCTGTTTCATCGAGTCAAAAAACTCGGCATTAGTCTTGGTGGATTTCAGGCGATCCATCAGGAATTCCATTGCCTCTACCGGATCCATTGGTGCCAGAATCTTGCGCAAGATCCATAATTTCTGCAGATCTTCTTCGTTGGTCAGCAACTCTTCACGACGGGTACCGGAACGAGTGACATTGATTGCCGGATACATACGGCGATCAGCCAATTTACGTTCCAGCAGCGATTCCATATTACCGGTACCTTTAAACTCTTCGAAAATGACTTCGTCCATTCGCGAGCCAGTTTCGATAAGTGCGGTGGCAATAATGGTCAAACTACCGCCTTCTTCGATATTCCGAGCTGCACCAAAGAAGCGCTTAGGACGTTGTAAAGCATTGGCATCCACACCACCAGTCAATACTTTACCGGATGATGGCGCAACCGTATTGTAAGCACGTGCAAGACGGGTAATCGAATCCAGCAAAATGACGACATCATGTTTATGTTCAACTAACCGTTTGGCTTTTTCTATAACCATTTCAGCCACTTGTACATGACGTGTTGCAGGCTCATCAAAGGTACTGGAAACGACTTCACCACGCACCGAGCGCTGCATTTCTGTTACTTCTTCAGGCCGCTCATCGATCAGTAAAACAATCAATGTGCTGTCAGGATAGTTGGAGGCTATTGACTGGGCAATCGCTTGCAAAATCATGGTTTTACCAGATTTAGGCGGCGCGACAATCAGACCACGCTGGCCTTTACCCAGTGGTGAGGCTAAATCAAGAACACGTGCTGTCAGATCTTCAGTACTGCCGTTACCTCGTTCCAGATTAAAACGTTCGTTCGGGAATAATGGTGTTAAGTTTTCAAACGGGACTTTGTTGCGAGATGCCTCGGGTTTTTCGTAATTGATTTCATCAACTTTAACCAGCGCAAAATAACGCTCACTGTCTTTAGGCGGACGAATCTTACCTTTGATGGTATCGCCGGTACGTAAATGAAAGCGTCGGATTTGGCTTGGCGACACATAAATATCATCAGGACCGGCTACGTATGAATCTTCAGGCGATCTCAGAAAACCGAAACCATCAGGTAACAACTCAAGTACGCCAGTTGTGTAAACGTCGTCACCTTGTTTGGCATGCGCTTTTACCAACGCGAAAATAAGTTCTTGTTTACGATTTCTAGCCAGCCCTTCCAAATTCATTGAAAGCGCGAGTTCCATCAGCTCAGCAGCTGATTGGCGTTTGAGTTCTGTCAGATTCATGTATTACCTAAAGTGGGAATTTTGATTTAGAAAAGCCTTGATAAACGCACAGAGCTGCGCGTTAGTTACGTATTATGGAGGATGTATTCGGGAAACTGTCGGAAAGAATAGCAGCATTAACCCGATACGTCTAGCAAGCGGCAAATAAAGTTTTAACTTCTTTAACAATCTGTTGGAAAATTGCAATTAAGCTGCTGTTATTTTGTCATAGCACCTGTGAAATTAAGTTTGGAGTGATGGTTATGCGTCTCAGTTTCATCGTTATTTTCTTAGTGGCTTTGAGTGCATGCAGCAGTGTGCCTAAAAATATTAAATCGCCGCCTGAAAGCGATGTTCAACTTAATCAAGTTTTAGCGAACAAACAAGCTAATGCCGGCGAATCAATCCGATGGGGGGGCGAAATCGTCGAGATCGAGAATAATGCCGACTTTTCAATGGTTCAGGTTGTGCAATTTCCACTCAACCAGTACGGAAAACCTGTGACTAATAGGAGTAGTCAAGGTCGTTTTATGGCTAGAAGTACCCAGTTTCTGGATCCAGTTGTATATAAAACCGGTAGTTTGATTACTTTTACAGGCCAAGCAACATTGGAAACGGTGAAACGCCAAGTTGATGAAAAGCTGGTCATAATGCCGGTTGTCGATGTCACTGACAGCTATCGCTGGCAAGCTAATCAGGCGCGACCATCAACCATTTACTATGATCCTTTCTTTCATCCTTATAATAGTTTTTACTATAATCGCTGGTATGGGGCTCCGTGGTACGGTCCCAGATTTGGTTATCGCTACTACTACCATTAAATTTTAAACTCCGTTTTATTATTCAGAGTATAAAAAAGGCCACACGGTTAATGGTAATCATTCGTTTATAACCTACTATGACTGAGCTCTTTCATCGGCTCAGGTTCTGCTGGCGCACTCTGGTGTCCAAAAACACGTTCGGTGTGTTTATCACATGGATGTTTTCCGGTTTCAAGAAATAACAATCCTAAACCTCAAGGCAAAAAAAAGGCCACCCCTAATGGAGTGGCCTTTTCTATTATATTAAAGCCTGGCAGTGTCCTACTTTCACATGGGAACTCCCACACTATCATCGGCGCTGAGCTGTTTCACTTCTGTGTTCGGGAT
>JAWWAG010000040.1:0-15947 GCA_033721795.1 Methylophaga sp.
GAGGCATGATGCCAGAAATTGATGTTGTTTCAGGGAGCAGCGCTAACCTGAGGTTACGTCCAACTGGATTAATTAGGTACACTGACTTATCTCCGCCACCGAGATAAGCTGCGTGCAATGAAATCTGTCAAAACTATTCTGCTGAAATATCGCGCCCTTCTGATCTGGGGCTTCGGTATGGTGCTGTTATATACCTTGCTTGGTTTCTTGCTGTTGCCTTGGCTCGCCGAACGTCAGTTGGTGAAGACCATGCACGAGAGACTGGCCGTTGATGGCAGTGTCGAAAAAATAGATTTCAATCCTTATACCTTTGAAGTGACCGTCAATAATCTGCATCTGTCGGATAAACAGAATGAGCAGCTGATGGCGTGGGACCGGCTGTATATCAATCTGCAACCACTTCAGTTATTCCTGCTCAAAATACGATTCGAAGAAATCACGATCGACTCACCTGCACTGTATTTCCGGCGGTATTCGGCAAGTGAAAATACTTTGACCCGATTGGCGGATAGCTGGAATAAAACCCGTGAAGGTGAAGAGGCAGAAGATACCAGCGAACAGGAACCAGTGATTGCGCAGGATGATCCGCTTTTCACGCTGGAAATCGCTGATTTCAACTATAACGACGGCCAATTGGCTTATCGAGATGATGTGCCCGAGTCGCAGTTTGAAACGGTACTGAGCCCGATTAATATTCATCTTGATGATTTTTCGACCGAGGCAGGAGAGACCGCGAGTCAAGATATGATTGTTGCCCTGGAAAACGACGCAACGCTGACCTTGAACGGCAGTATGGTCTTGTCACCACTTCAGTTTACCGGTCAGGTTGACCTCGACAATTTCAGTCTACAGATACCGTATCGTTACCTGCAGGCCAGGCTGCCTTTTGAGCTGCAGGAAGGTCGGCTGGATTTAGCGCTGGCTTATGATCTGGATTTCTCTGATACCGCGAATATTGAACTGAGTGAAATCAATATTGATCTGTCCGGATTCAGCCTCTTTCAACCCGGCGAATCCACGCCCTTGTTGCAGGGTGGAACGCTGACCGCCAGCAATGGGCAGTTTGTTTATCCCGACAACCAGTTAAGCATTGATAACATCAACGTTGCCGATTTTCAGTTGGCAGCATCACGAAACAGCCAGGGTGAACTCAACTGGTTGCAGACATTTGCGCCATTGCTCGACAGCGAGACGGATGACAAGCTCAAAGAACCTGAATCACCTCCGTTTGAACTCAGTATCGCCAATCTGCAAATTGATAACACGGCGCTGACACTGAAAGATCAACAACCCGACAGTCCGGTCAATCTGGGGCTGATGCTTTCAGCAGATGTGCAGGATTTCAGTCTGTCGGATAATCAACAGATGTCCATTAACACGCAGATTAGCCTCGATTCGGGGGGGGATATTACCGTGGATGGTCAGATGCAGTTGTTCCCGGTATTAGCGGTTAAGGCTGATACCGGCATTGAGCAACTGTCACTATCACCGCTGCAACCCTACCTTAATGAATATACCCATATTGAGATAGTCAGCGGCCAACTCAATTCTAATGCCAGCATCACCACCCATCAGCAGATGCCTTTTTCAATTCAGGGCGACCTGACGCTCTCACAATTGCAACTGGATAACCAGCAGCTGGACAAGAAATTGCTAAGCCTCGACACCTTAACCATCAACAGCTTTGATTTTTCACAAGCCAATCTGCAATTGGCTATCTCAGAAGTCATTGTTGACGCGTTTGACAGCCTGATCGTCATTGATGAAAACGGTGAAACCAATCTGAAATCACTGATTAAAGAACAAGGCAACACTGCCACAGAGGATGAATCGCCTTCATTGCAACTGGATATTGCCAGCCTGCAAATAAATAACGCCGCTCTGGCCCTTGCGGATCAACAACCAGACAGTCCGGTCAATCTGGGGCTGATGCTCTCAGCGGATGTGCAGGATTTCAGTCTGAAAGATGATCAACAAATACCTTTTAATACCCAGATAAGCCTGGAATCCGGTGGTGAGATCACCCTGGAAGGCCAGATGCAGCTTTTTCCGACTCTGGCGATTCAGGCCGAGACGGGCATTGAGCAATTGTCTTTATTACCGTTACAACCCTACCTTAATCAATATGCCTATGTTGACATGGTCAGCGTCAAAGTCGATGCGACGGCCAGACTCTCCAGCAATCAGCAGGAGCCTTTTTCGATTCAGGGCGACCTGACGCTATCAGAGGTGCTGCTGGACAACCAGCAGCTCGATCAGAAGTTGATTAGCCTCGACACATTATCAGTCAACAGCCTTGATTTTTCTCAGGCCAATAAAAAACTGGCTATCTCGGAAATGATTGTCGACGCGCTCTACAGCCGGGTATTAATCAACGAAAACGGCGAAACCAATATTGCCCTATTAATCAAAGATCAATCATCAACAGAAGGGGCTGAAACTGCGACCGAGTCATTTTCTGATGAATCGGATGGTTATGAGTTTTCGTTGGGTCGGGCCGAAATTAACAATGCCAGTTCACAATTTACCGATCAGAACCTGCCAATTGTTTTTGATGCATATATGCAGCGTCTTAATGGTGGAATAAGCGGCTTTGCGACCAGCTCAGAAGCACCGGTAGACATTGCCCTCGAAGGTCAGGTCGATGAATTTGGGCTGGTGGTGATTGATGGCGCAATGAATCCGATGGATGTGTTCGATGATACGATGATTAATCTGGCATTCAGTAATCTGGATCTGCCGGCAATGAGCCCGTATACCATCAAGTTTGCCGGTCGGAAGATTGATGAAGGACGTGCTGATGTTGAGCTCACTTATGAGATAGTCAACGGCGACCTGAAAGCATCCAACGATATTTTAATCCGCGATATTGTATTGGGTGAAAAAGTGGACTCGCCAGATGCTTTGGATTTGCCGTTGGATTTGGCCGTCAGCTTACTCGAAAATAATGAGGGGGTGATCGAAATCAATATCCCTGTCAGTGGCAATCTGGATGACCCGCAATTTGCGATGGGGCCGGTGATTCGTGAGGCTATTGGGGCCGCACTGAAGAATATTGTGACGGCGCCTTTCAGGTTTCTGGGCAGTCTGGTCGGCATCGGTAACGGCGATGAGCCGATAGATACAATCCGGTTTCGTGCCGGCCGCAGTGATCTGACGCCTCCCGCGCAGGAAAAGCTGCAAAAGTTAGTTGATGCACTGTCACAACGACCACAGTTAGCTTTGCAGATACCGGCGCCGTTTGCTGAGTCAGGCGATCGGCAGGCATTGAAAAAATCGGCGGTGGAAGCGCGCATTGAAAAGCGTCTGAATGAAAGGGCATCCAGTGAACAGCTCGATTTAAAACGTCAGCAAGTTTTAGAAGCTTTATATCTTCAGGCCGGTCTGACTCCTGACTTGCAAACTCTTAAGCAGGCGTTTTTAACTGAAGATGCCACCCGCGAACAAACTGAACCTGAGCTGGATCGGCTTGCCTATAATGCAGCCTTAAAGAAACGGCTTGTAGAATCGGAACCAGTCACTGTTGCAGAGTTAAAGGCGCTTGGTCAGCAGAGACAGCAAACCGTTATGGAATTCATTCAACAAAATAGTCAGGTTAAAGAGGATCAGCTGCAAACGATAGAGAGTTTTGCTACTGAGTTTGATGATGGTTGGCTGAAGATGAAATTTGATCTGGAAACAATCTGAACGAGTAATTTTGATTAACTAACAATAGTTCAGAAAAGGTATGTTTTGTTAAGTACTTATCAATCCTGCCGGGCCAACAAAGATGACAGGAATTAACACAAACGCATATGCCCGGTTTGTAATTCAGTTATGGTAATTTGCCGATTGCTTTTCATCGCCTAGATTATTTTTCAAAGCCGCAAGCGATAAATCAAACGCTGTTGATATGTATTTTGCTGCAGATCATGGCGATGTTCTGGCGATAATTGGTTAATGCCGGCTATTTGATCGGAGCAGCATTCCTGCAACATGCTGCCCTGATAAAACAGTTGGAATTTTCGTTGCAGAGTTTGGTTGGCATCCCGGTTTTATATGGTGTTTTGCTGGCGATTATGTGTCCACTGACCATTCTGGTTGTGACGACTGGCATGCTGTTCGATACGAAATAGGCGATCTTTGTGCCAGATTTGGCGCATTAAGTGCTTCTTCTAAGTGTTATCCCATGATAAAGATGGATGTTGTACCTTCTGATAGTCTGAAGTTATGAATCAAATTTTAGCCAATAAATTGCCGTAGATTATCTTCAGCCACCTTAATAACGAATGCTCGCAGAAAATTCAGAAGCGTCAATCGTGCAAACCGGGGTGGATTAAATGGCAACGTATCGGCCTATTTTGATAGGACTCAGCTTTCAGGAATGTAATTAATGACCTTTGAAATCGCGCTTGTTTTTCTGATTATCGTTGGCGGGCTTTATCTTTTTGCCTCACAGAAATTACCAGTCGACGTTACGGCTTTAACTATTCTGGTCACTGTGATGGCGATACCGCAGCTATTTCATTCGCAATGGCTGATGGATCGCGGTGTTGATCTGAAATCGGCATTTCCGACCATTTCAGAAAGCCTGTCCGGTTTTTCCAGCACGGCAACCGTGACGGTGATGTGTATGTTCATACTTTCAGGCGGTATTCAGCGGGCGGGTATGGTCAATCTGCTGGCACGGAAACTGATTCCCCTGATTGGCAATTCCGAAATTCGTCAGATTATCGTGGTGGCTGCAATGATTGGAGTGGTCTCCGGTTTCATCAACAATACCGCCGCCGTCGCAATAGCCATTCCGTTGATGCTGAATCTGGCCAAAAGCAACAACTTCAAAGCTTCACGAGTGCTAATTCCGCTCAGTTTCTTCGGGATGATGGGGGGCACTTTGACGTTAGTGGGGACCTCTACCAATATTCTGACATCTTCCATTCTTGCCGATAATCCCGCATTTAATCGGCCCTTAATGATGTTTGAGTTCACACATATCGGCATTTTGGTTTTACTCAGCGGACTGATTTACTTCCTGACTATCGGCCGCTGGCTACTGCCTCGGGAGGATGCGAATCCAGTGGCCAGTGAAGAGGAACAGAAATTTGTCACCGAGCTGGTAGTTACCAATGGCAGTCAATTAATTGAGAAGACGCTTGATGAGGCCGGCTTTGAGACCGAGACCGGTGTACAGGTCATGAAGCTTATCCGCGGTGGCAAAGTCTGGAGGAAGAAGGCGACCCAAACGACGATAAAAGCTGACGATGTCATCATTGTCTGCACCACCGTGCGGGATGTCATGAATCTGATTAAGGATGAATGGGTAGATGTACTGTCTGAATTCACCGATGTTCGTAAGGCGCACCCAGACACACAGATGGTGCCGGTGCTATTGCGTAATCGCCAACTCTTCGACGGGCGCAAGGCAAGTGAAGTTGATTTTTGGAAGCTTTATAACGCGCGGTTAATTGGCCTGGATACCAAGAGAGTAGGTTCAAGACGTCTGGCCGATGAAGAACTCCGTGTTGGCGAAATTGTATTACTGGATATTTCCAAGACCGCTCTGAAACGACTTCACCGTAGTTACGACTTGGTCGTACTTGATGAGTATGAAGATTATTTCAGTCCACGCCGCATGATTACTGCAGGCAGCATTGTCGCTGCTGTTATCCTGTTAGCGGCAGTCACCCCATTGCCTATTGTACTGACAGCGATCGCCGGTGTCATTGCCATGGTCGTGACCCGCTGTATCCCTTATCAGGAAATGTATCAGGATGTGTCCTGGAGTGTGATCTTTCTGCTCGCTGGCGTCATTCCGCTGGGGATAGCGATGACTAAATCAGGTGCGGCCGATTGGGTTGGTTCTCTTATCGCGTTGAATGCAGTGGGCTGGCATCCGATATTTATTCTGATGGCGCTTTATGCCATCACTACGGTACTCACGGAAATGGTCAGCAATAATGCATCAGCCGTCATTCTAGTGCCCATCGCCATCTCCTTGTCCGAAAAGCTGGCTCTGGAGCCACTGGCGTTAGTGCTGGCTGTTATGTTTGCAGCATCCACCAGTTTTTTATCGCCCATAGGCTATCAGACTAATACCATGATTTATGGGACGGGTGCGCTCAAATTCACGGATTTTGCCCGGGTCGGCGCACCACTCAATGCGGTGCTGATGGTTGTCACCAGTTGCGCTATTTATTGGACGATTTAGTCTTAAACAATGGACTTTAGTCAGACCAAATGAAAAGTCATTACAAATTCATTGTCAGAGGAGAACTTGAAAATGGTTACAGATCATGATGAAAAAAAGCAATTAACAGATATAAGCTTAAATATTACGCAGCAAGTTTCTGAGCATAGACGCTGGTATATTTTTCAGGGAATAGTTTTTGTTGTGGCAGGGTTGTTGGCAATTATTCTCCCTGCGGCGACTGCAATTGGATTTGGTGTGGTGATAGGCGCGCTGCTTCTTGTCAGCGGGTGTATTCAGGCTGTAGCAAGCTTTGGTTCCAAATCGCATTGGTGGTCTTTGGTATCAGCACTCCTATCATTGATTGTTGGTGTTTTGATGATTTTTAATCCTGTTGCCGGAACGGTAGCTGTCGCAACTATTTTGGCCATATTCCTTGTGTTAGAAGGTATTACGGAATTATTTTTAGCCTACCAACTCAGACCGGTTAAAAACTGGGGATGGTTAATATTATCCGGACTGGTTTCTTTGGTGCTTGCATATATCGTTTTTGCCGGTTGGCCGGGCACATCGCTTGTTGTACTTGGAATAATAATTGGCATTAATTTGTTGCTTTATGGTGTGGCATTATTAGCAATTACCAAAGCAGCTAACACATAAATACATAATATTAGCGAAAGCCGGATTGGTAAGGCCTGATAAAGCTGCTTTTTTGCTACTTCGATTTTGGTGTTGCCTCTAAAAGTCAGTGTTATAAAAAAAGCCCCAACATTTTTTAATGTTGGGGCTTTTGTCTTTTAGTAATGGCCCTCAAACAGCTATATGCTGCTGCCAGTCTGTAACTGGTGTTTGAGTATCAATCTGTTTATCGCAGAATTACATGCTTTCTGCTTCAGAGATAGCCTTTCTGACCAGACGTCCGGCAGCGCCTGATGCATCGGCATTTTTAATTTGTTCGAGGTTTACCGGCTCGCCTACGATGATCGCCCCCCCCATACCAGCACCAATATGTGGCGTGCATTTATAGATGTAAATGCCTTCCTCTGTGAAGGTGCGTTCATAGTTTTCGCTCATCGGCGAATTCCACTTCTCTGCACCTTCTGGAATCAATCCATCGATAGATTCAGAGTTGTGTGTGCTCATGTTGCGCCAAGCCACCGTGTCGCCCGGATTGATTTTAATAACCAATGGCTCGAATTTCAGGCCTTGCGCCGTCACTTCATGTGTTTTTGCCCCTTCGCTTTCTGACACATCGGTTTCAGTAGACGCGTCATTAGCGGCTGCACTGGTGTTTGTTTCTTCAGGCTCGGTGGTTGTATCAGCGGTTGTATCAGGCTCAGCAACAGGCTCAGTTGCCATCGTATCTTCAGTGTCTGGTACAACAGATGAATTGTCCTGTGTTATGTTGCTTTGATTTTCGGCGCTCATTTCGGCTTCCGGATTCTGTGCCGTTTCAGAACTTTCATCGTTACCACAGGCTGTGACCAGCGTTACAGCGGCGAATGACATGGTCAGCGCCATGGCAATGTTTCTCGCCTGTGAAAACGTCGAAGTTGCTTTAATCATCTAACGTACCTCCATGAAAAAAATATTTTGATCTACATTTCAACTGTAGTGACAAACGATAGTCGGTTCGATATCCCACTAAATCTCGTTATTTCGACTTTTAGATTAAAGAAAGCTGACATTTTGATACAAATGCAGCTAACAAAAAGTCCCAGCAATTTATCACTATTGAGGCTTTTTATATTTTTGATGGTACCCAGACCCGGACGCCAACCGTTGCAGCCGAACTCAATCTGCTTTTAATCAGGTGTAGTATTAGTGTCTATTGTGACAAGCAATATATCCCTGCATCGAAAAGTAATCTCAGGATTGCAGGTTCTGGCTCATCGTTATTTCAATTGGTTAGCCTTGTTTATATGCCTGAGGGATTTTGCGCGAATCAGAGCTTGTTCCGTCTATGCTTACTCAGGCAGTCCAAGTTCCAATACAAATATATGGAGAATGTTCGACAATGGCAGATACACGAAAATATTCATCCAAAGTGGTAGACGGTACTGGTAAATCACCCGCAAGAGCGATGTTGCGTGCCGTTGGTTTTAATGATGCTGATTTTCAAAAACCTCAAATTGGTATTGCCTCGACCTGGAGCATGGTCACGCCCTGCAATATGCATATCAATCAACTGGCCGACTTTGCCTGTCAGGGAGCCGATGAAGCCGGCGGGAAAGGTGTCATATTCAATACCATCACCGTTTCTGATGGTATTTCAAATGGCACTACAGGCATGAAATATTCATTGGTCTCCCGTGAAGTCATTGCCGATTCGATCGAGGCTGTAGTTGGTTGTCAGGGATTTGATGGGCTGGTCGCAATCGGCGGCTGTGATAAAAACATGCCGGGCTGTCTGATTGGCCTAGCCCGCCTTAATCGTCCTTCTGTATTTGTCTATGGTGGGACAATCAAACCGGGTGCGAATAATACCGATATTGTTTCAGTATTTGAGGCTGTTGGACAACATGTCCGGGGAGATATCAGCCCCGATGAGCTAAAACAAATTGAAAAAACGGCCATTCCGGGAGCGGGATCATGTGGGGGAATGTATACCGCTAACACCATGGCTTCAGCCATTGAAGCATTGGGTATGAGTCTGCCGAATAGCTCTGCTCAAGAAGCTGTGTCTCCATCAAAGGTCGAGGATTGCCGCCGGGCCGGTGCTGCGGTGATGTTTTTACTTGAACAGGACATCAAACCCAGTGACATTATGACGAAACAGGCCTTTGAAAATGCCATTACCACACTCATCGCCCTGGGAGGCTCGACCAATGCTGTTTTGCATCTCTTGGCAATGGCAAATGTGGTGGATGTTGATCTGACACTGGATGATTTTTCACGAATTGGCCGTCGGGTCCCGGTTTTAGCTGACCTGCGTCCCAGTGGCAAATATATGATGTCGGAACTCATTGCCATCGGTGGCATTCAACCGTTAATGAAAAGCCTTTTGGATAGGGGCTTGCTGCATGGAGATTGTCTGACGGTGACTGGCAAAACCCTGGCTGAAAATCTGGCCAATGTGGCACCCTATCCAACCGGACAGGACATTATCCGTTCATTTGATAACCCCATAAAGAAAGACAGCCACCTTGTTATTCTCAAAGGTAATTTAGCGCCAGAAGGTGCTGTTGCGAAAATTACTGGCAAGGAAGGTTTACGTTTTACCGGCAAGGCCAGAGTGTTCCACTCTGAAGAAGAGGCTCAGGAGGCCATTTTAAATGGCACGGTAGTCAAAGGCGATGTCATCGTCATTCGTTACGAGGGCCCTAAAGGTGGCCCCGGCATGCGGGAAATGCTCAGTCCAACTTCAGCCCTTATCGGCAAAGGACTCGGTAAAGATGTTGCTTTGATAACCGATGGTCGCTTCTCTGGTGGCAGTCACGGTTTTGTCGTTGGACACATCACCCCCGAAGCATTTAATGGCGGCCCTATTGCACTAATAGAAAACGGTGATGAAATTACCATTGATGCGGAAAAAGCTGAGATAAAACTCAATGTTAGCGAAACGGAGTTCCAAAAAAGGCAAAGTGCATGGAAACCCGTTCCACCGCGTTATACCAGAGGACTTTTAGCAAAATATGCCAAAACGGTTTCTTCCGCTTCTGAAGGTGCGGTCACCGATAAAAATCTATGAGTACAATAAAAATCAGCCTGAAAACCGCTTGAATTTTTTAATAACAAGATGATTGGTCATAGGCGACTTCTTCAATATCACCGGTAGTAAGTTCTGTACGTGCGCGGCTGATGATCGACCCCGAATTGCGGGCACCGGTCATCAGCAAGGTTTAGTGCTGCCTTTTATTTCAAGACAGCAATGTGCAAATCCGACTTTATATCCTATTTCCAAATATAACGATTTGTAATCGTTTTCTGGTGAACACTGTTGGTGCTGATACCGAAATCAAATTGCGCGCAATTGAATTTTAAGCGTACGATTAGTATTTACGCAGAGGCACTTATGTGGTTTAAATCGAAAGTAGATCGAAAAGCGCTGGCAGAACAACTTGTTGTCATACATCAAGCCGCTGCAGTTATTGTTGATAAAGACCGGAATGTGATCGCAGTCAATTCGAGCTTTGATCAATTGGGCAATCGTCTCAAACAATCAGATCACAATAAAATATTTGCGGACCTGCTTAACCATACAGATGATTTACACCTGCGCCAGCACAGTGTTTTGCTGAACATTAAAGGGCTTGCATCTTGCACCTTGTTTGTTTTCGAAGCGGTCCCTGAGAAATGGTTAGGTGAGCCTGCTTGGCAGCAGCTATTAACATTGAGTAAAACGACATATGCGGTTTTTGATAGTCTGAATAATCTATTAGCATCCAATCTGGAACCGGCGGATGCTGATGAAATGCATTTGGCCGCTGATAATCCGCAATTGCTAGCGCATCTGCAAAATGCGATTAAACGTAAAGACCAAATATTACGGTGCTCAGCCAATGACGATGTTTATTACCACGTAGCACACAGCACAATTGATTCTGATAGTGGACCATTATCAGCTTTTATATTGACTAAAAAGACTGAGAAAGCTGATTTTAAGCAGTTTGAAATGTTATCCAAAGTAGTCAGTAATACCAGCACTAGCGTGTTAATTACCGATAAAAATGGTTTAGTTGAATATGTAAACCCCGGTTTTGAAAGGCTTTCAGGCTATACACTTGCAGAAGTAAAAGGCAAAAAGCCCAGTAGTTTGTTACAGCGTGAGCAAACTGACAAAGATACAGTCAAGCGGATCTCGCAAAAACTCAAAGCACGCGAGCCATTTTATGAAGAAATTTTAAACTTTACCAAAGAGGGCGTGCCCTATTGGATTGTCTTGTCTGTAAATCCAATCTTCAACGAAACAGGCGAACATACTGGGTTTGTGGGCGTGAGTTCTGATGTCCGTGACATCAAACGACTGGTCTTGGAGCAAATAGATCAAAAAAACGCTATCAGCAGTCACTCGGCAGTCATGGAGTTCGATGCTAATGGCCAGTTTATTTCTGCTAATGCATTTACGCATGAACAGTTAAATATTCATGATGTTACTCAAATGGAATTATTGCTGGGCAATTTAAAAGATCATCTGGATGCGTCGCGTACACAGATGATAGAAAGAGGGGAGCCGACGGCGGTCATGATGACATTAGTGCATCAGGGCATTGAAGTTATTTTAGATTGCATTATTTCTGCCACAAAAGATTTAAACGGCAATATCTTCAAATACATTGTCTTTGGCAGTAATGTCTCTTCCCGAAATAAGCTTGTGAAAGAGACTCACCGTGCGATGTCAACGATATTAAGTAAAATTCAAACGACTGTTAAAACCATTAATGCTGTCGCAGATCAAACAAATCTTCTCTCTCTGAATGCAGCTATTGAGGCGGCAAGAGCAGGCGAAGCAGGTCGTGGTTTTGCTGTCGTAGCTGGTGAAGTACGCAACCTTGCGAAAACCTCAAATGAGGCCGCTGTCCAAATTGGTTTGCTGATTAACGAAACGCAATCCCATGTTGATGAACTGGCCTCATTTTTAAGTGAATGAGCAACTACAATTTTTGATTGTCTATAATTTGGGTCTGACGAGCTATAATTGAAATAGCTGACAAATTGATTATTCGTCATGACAAAACCAGTTGTGACTTCAGGGGTTGTAAGATGATAGAAACAATGCGATTTCTCTTATGCTTTGTTATCTGGACGCTCAGAATCTGATGAAAGCCAAAGGGCATAAACGCTAAAACACTAATGAATACCGCAAACAAACAAAACGCTAATCCGATGCTGGACCTCTTGCTTAGCATTGTTCTTCCCTCCGTTATTCTGATGAAGTTCAGTACGGAAGAATATCTTGGCACTTCTGGCGGCCTCATCATTGCGCTTGCCTTTCCCCTAGGGTGGGGGCTGTATGACCTGATCAAACATCGAAAATTTAATTTTATCGCTTTGTTGGGATTAATAAGCATTTTATTGACAGGTGGCATTGGCATTTTAGCAATGGACGTCAAATGGTTGGCCATTAAAGAGGCTGCTATTCCCGGAATTATTGGTATTGCGGTGCTGGTGTCTGTCTATACGCCATATCCTCTGGTGAGGACTTTGCTTTATAACCCGTCTGTGATGAATATCAACAGAATTGAAGAAGCGCTGGCGCAAAGTAATAACCGGCAATTATTTGAAAGACGTATGATGAAAGCCACTTATCTGGTAGCAGGATCTTTTGCTTTTTCAGCCATTATGAACTTCATTCTGGCAAAAACCATCGTTAAAAGTCCTGCTGGCACACAGGCGTTTAACGAGGAGCTGGGTCAACTGACGTTATATAGCTACCCTGTTATCGCAGTGCCATCAATGTTGATGATGATGGGTATACTTTATTACCTTTGGCGCAGTATTCATAACTTGACAGGGCTAAAATTGGAAGAAATCCTACGCGACAAGTAGTCTGCCATTCTGGGTATTTCTTAAGCTCTCGATTTTCAATCAAACGGGCGGACTTTTTTGAGTGCTACAGCGATGCCATAAACCCAAAAGCGCCAATACTTTCCAGTAATGGAGCTTTATTATTGATGAGTGTGCCGGGCCAGACTCGCTTAGAAATCAAATAAGAGAAAGATGATACAAAGCGTTACGATGCCAATAAAAAAATTCATCGGTATACCGACTTTAAGAAAATCTTTAAAGTGATAATTACCCGGGCCATAAACCATCAAATTAGTTTGATAGCCCAAAGGCGTTGCAAAGCTCGCTGATGCCGCCATCATAATTGCAAACACAAAAGGCTCATTGGCAATGCTCGCCTGTTCAGTCATGCCAAGTGCAATTGGTAACATCAAAATGGCGGCAGCATTATTGGTAATGACTTCCGTCAATATTGAGACAGCAATATAAGTGAAAATCAATAATAACCAAGGATGGCCATGACTTAATGCCACGATGTTTTGTGCAATATAGGCAGCTAATCCTGTTGATTCAATGGCATTACCCAATGCGAAAGATGCTGCGATAGTCAATATGACGGTTAAATCAAGGCTTCGCTCTGCCTGGCTTACCGAGCAGCACTTTGTGATAATCATCAAAATAGCGCCGGACAATGCTGCCGTGAGCATACTGATAAAGCCAAATCCAGCAGCGACTACTAAGGCCAGTAATATACCCCAGGCAAGATAAGCCTTTTCATGATTAGGGGATTCTTCTCCCAAGTCGTTTATCAGCAGAAAATCTTTGTTATAGCGTTGTCGTGTGACAAACGCTGGCCGAGCCTCCAGTAATAGCGTGTCACCCGCTTGAAGCTTTATATTGCTGAGGTTACCCGGCAAACGTTCACCATTACGTGCTACTGCCATAATAACGGCGCCATAGCGTTCAAGAAACGCCGTTTCACGCAGGGTTTCACCGATAGAGGCACAATGCGGCGACACAACGGCTTCAACCAATCGACGCTCTGGCCTGTCAGCAGCCAGTACTTCATTTTCTGCGGTGTAAGTAGATGGCTGTATACCGCGAATTCTCAGTAAGTCGGTGATGCCCAGCGTATCACCGGCAAAAACCAACCGATCACCACTACGTAACCGTTCTTCCGATGCGACGGCGGTCAATAGCGTGCCGCTTCGTTCAATTTCAACAAGGTACACACTTTTTTGATCGCGCAGTCCGGCTTCTGCAATGCTTTTGCCTACCAGTGGGCCGCCAGCTTCAACCATAACTTCCAGTGTGAACTCTCGGACATTTTCAAAAATATGACTTTTATTAACATCAGGTAGCCATTTTGGAAAAAACAGCCACATAAACAACAGCCCAGCTAAGGCTACTGGAAAGCTAATTAGCGTGATTGAAAAAAGAGAAAATCCTTCGCTACCGGTCAATGATTGATATTGACCATTGAGTACCAGATTTGTACTGGTGCCGATTAACGTTAGCGTACCACCGAGGATGGCGGTGTAGCTCAAAGGTATCATTAATTTAGAGGGCGCGATGTTAATGCGTTTACACCAAGCTAAAACGCCTGGGATCAATGTAGCGACGACGGGTGTGTTATTTAAAAAAGCACTTAAAGTTACTACCGGAATAAAGAGACGCAGGTAAGCCCCTCTGACACTCTCAGGTTTACCCATCAGGGATTTTACAAAAAGATCTACGCCCCCAGAGGCATAAATACCCGCTGCAACGACAAACATCGCTGCTACGGTAAGCAGCCCACTATTACTAAAACCAGAAAGCGCTTGATCACTCCCAATCACACCGGTAAGCAGCAGCAAAGTCATTGCGCTGAGCATTGCGATATGGGGTCTGACACGGGTAAAAATTAATACCACTAGCACCACAATAGTCGTTACCAGGGTTAACCAAGCCTGCCAGCCCATAATGCCAAATCCAAAAAAACAGCATTTTGCCAGCTTTTTATATAAATAAAATTGATATTAAATAATATATAAATCCAAAAATGTTATATAACATCTACATGTGTAATAAAAAATTGTGTGATTAAAATGCGATTGAAAAAGCTTTAAAGTCAAAAACGAAACGGAAATGAAGCTATCAAGTTGATTTAATCTGTGCTCAAACAGCGCTTGACCATTCTAATTCTATTGCAGATACGATATGCGCATGATGAGCAGGGCTAAAGCTATCGTAATAATTGATGGCTTATCAGTCGTGCTAACATCAAGCTACGCAATCAGACGGAGTCGCTCATGGTTACAACCAGTTCACATGAACAGCAACGGTCATTTCCCCTCGGCCAGTATTCAATTAAACGTATGGGGTTGGGAGCTATGCGAATTACCGGGCCCGGCATATGGGGTGAACCAAAAGATCGTCAACAATGCCTGCAAGTTTTAAAAAGGGCAGCCGAATTAGGCATCAACTTTATAGATACAGCAGATAGCTATGGCCCTAATGTCAGTGAAGATTTAATTCGTGAAGCATTGTACCCATATGATGGCATTTTGGTTGCGACTAAAGCGGGTTTAACCCGGCATGGTGAGAATATCTGGGCGCCACTTGGAAGACCTGAATATTTAAGGCAATGCATATTAATGAGTATGCGAAGGCTCAATGTAGAACAGATCGATTTGTGGCAGTTGCATCGAATTGATCCCAAAGTACCTCGGGACGAACAATTCGCAGCTGTGCAGGAATTTCAGAATGAGGGGATGATTAAGCATGTCGGCTTAAGTGAGGTAAGTGTCGACGACATTATTGCCGCTCAGAAGTATTTCAAGGTCAGTACGGTACAAAATCAATATAACTTGAAGATGCGGCAATATGAGGAGGTCGTTGATTACTGTACCGAAGCGGGTATTGGTTTCATTCCCTGGTACCCCTTGGCCAAAAATGCACTGGCAGAGTCCGCGTCAATACTCAAAACAATTGCCGCGAAATACGATGCCACGCCAAATCAAATTGTGCTGGCTTGGCTGTTAAAACGCAGCCCAGTAATTATTCCCATTCCTGGCACCAGCAAAGTGACGCATTTGGAAGAGAACGTAAAAGCTGGTGATATTGAACTTTCAGATGAGGACTTTATTGCTTTAAGCACAAATAAGTATTGAAGACAAAAAAACCCGACACTTTTCAGTATTGAGGCTCTGATATCTATGATGGTGTCGGCGCCTCAATCGCATTATTGCTTATTTATCGTATTTATATCGTCAATTTAGTTTTAACTACTGAATTCTATATAACTATTATGAATATCATTATGAAAACACATTACTTATTGATTTAAGTAATC
>JAWWAG010000041.1:0-15766 GCA_033721795.1 Methylophaga sp.
AAAGATGGCCGCATTCACACCGACTCCAAGACGAAACTGGTGACTATTCTTATCTATTTAAATACTGAATGGCCGGCAGCATCAGGAAAACTGCGGATTTTGCGAGACAACCATAATTTGGAAAATTATGTTGAAGAAATAACGCCGGGGCCGGGTTCATTGGTGGCCTTCAAAGTCACCGATAACTGCTGGCATGGATACCCCGCTTATGAAGGCACGCGCCGCTCAATTCAGATCAATTTCCTGACCAGTGAAGCGGCCAGCAACAAACACCGGTTTTTTCACAAACTCAGCGCCAAGCTGAAAGCCTGGCTGCGTAGACGCAAGGTGAATTAGTATGTCTTATCTGCAAGATCCACGGGTTTTATTTGCGGCAGAGCGTACCTTAATGGCGTGGATCCGCACCGGCCTGACTTTTATCATGTTTGGTTTTTTGATTGAGCGTTCCGGACTGATTCTGGAAATTTTGTCCGATGGCAAAAATGTGATTAATACGGAACTGACGTTTTGGCTGGGCTTTGCGTTTATTGTGCTAGGCAGCTTTTCGACCATTTATGCCACCAGTCAATTTCGTTCGGTTCTGAAAACCCTGGGAGATTCTGAGTTTCCAGAGGGATATCGCAGTCAGTGGGGTGTGGTTGTCAGTCTTATCGTCGCGGTCCTGGGCAGTGGCCTCGCCATCAGCTTGTTTTTCACCTACAACTAAGTTTTATCAGATGTCAAAATGGTTATTGCTGAGCATCGCCATTGTTGCCGAAGTACTTGGTACCAGTTTCTTAAAAGCGTCCGAGGGCTTTAGTAAGCTCTGGCCCTCGGTCGCGGTTATTGTTGGTTACCTGGTAGCGTTTTACTTTCTGACGCTGAGTCTGAAATTTATTCCGGTGGGTATTGCCTACGCGATTTGGGCCGGTGTCGGTGTGGTACTGATCGCGCTGATTGGCTGGTTGGTTTTAGGACAACAACTGGATATTGCAGCCATTATTGGCATCAGTTTGATTATTAGCGGTGTCATCATTCTGAATGTTTTCTCCAGCAGCGTTTCCCACTGATTCTGCCCGCTTTAATCCGTAATTCGAGTATCTAAATGAAGTCTAGCCCAGAAAAACAACGTGAATTTGTTAATGGTCCGTTAATGGATCTTCATCAATTAGGCCGGGCAATGCGTTATGTTTTTAAAGGCCGTTTGGCATTACCCGGCGGCCATTTGCCGAAATCAGCTCATCAGGTACCGGAAAATTTTGTTGGTGTTGGCGTAACCACTGGTGATGATCCGGCCATTGATACGTTTGTACTAGAAAAACTGGCTGAGCTCAATTTACACCAAGTACGGCTGGATTTCAGCTATGACGATATTGACGGGCCGGTCAGCCGGTTATTAGAGAAATTGCTGTCGGCAAAATTCAGTGTGTTGTTACATCTGGTACAACCGTTTCGCGAAGCGCAGCAAATGAAATCGCCTGAAGCACAAGATCGCTGGCAAGTATTTGTTGAGAACGTCACTGAAAAATTTGGTCATCGAGTCTATGCCATTGAAATTGGCGCCACCAGCAACCGACGGCATTGGTCAGGTTACGACACGGAGAGTTTCTTTAATACATGGCAAATTGCCCACGATATTATCCGTGAAAAGCGCATCAAACTGGCCGGCCCCAATATTTCTGATTTTGAACCGCTGCATAATATTTCGGTACTGAGCCGTTTGCGTCGTGATCTGCAATTGCCCGATATTCATACCAACAACTTATTCAGTGAACGGGTCACCGAACCGGAACGTTATGACCACCGCATTTTTGGCACCAAACTGGCGCTGAAACTTAAGGTTAATCTGGTTAAGAAAGCCCGTTTGCTACAGAAAATCACCGGCGATTTTGGTGTCAGAACTTTTATTTCACCGGCCGCATTCTGGACCTTACCGCGGATTCAACGCGTATTGGTTCATGGCGAACAAAAACAGGCAGATTACCTGACTCGTTATTTCACACTGCTGGCGGCATCCGGTGCGATGCAGCAGGTTTTTTGGGGACCTTTTTTATGCAGCCGTGAAGGCCTGATCGATGATGGCAGTGGCGTCTATCCCAAACTGGAACGCATCACACATTACCAGTCAGTGCTTGGACAACGCGCCGACTTTCGTGAGCGGCCGGCGTTTTATGCGATGCAACAATTTATCCGGCAGATTCCCGGCAGTTTTTATCAGGGACCGCTGGCCACCACCGAAAATCTGGAAGTACATGCATTTCGGCGCGCCGATGCTTTGGTGCATATCTTATGGACCATTAATGGTAAAGCCATGGCTTTAAATCAGCTTTATGATGTTGAAAGCTTAGCCAAAGCTGAATGCCTTGACCGTGATGGAACTTTGCTCAATGAAATCCCGGAATTTGCTGGCGAATCGCCAATTTATCTTCGCTGGCCAGTGGGCACATTGGTCAGTTTTCATGATCCACATGGCAAAGGTTTAGCTGCCTGGTATCGCTATATGCCGGGCAAAAAATTGTATCAATTTCAGCAAGCGGGTTGGCAAGGTTTACTGCTTGCTGAAAACCAGACAGAGGCCGATAAATTGCGTCAGCAACTTAATCCGGCACAATTGCCTGCCCCACTGCCAGATAATACGCTGCGTAAAGCCCGTAACGTGATTTGGCGTCTGGATAATATTCTGGAACGACCGGTTATTGCCAAAAAACCGTTAAAAATGCACGCTCATAAGCGGCTGTTGGATCGTTACCGGCCCAGTAAAGCCAAACGCAGTTGGAGCGCAGCCGCTGAATTATTACGTCGTGGTATTCCAACCGCCAGACCAATCGCATATTTTGAAAAAATAAATGACAAATCGATGCTGGAAAACCTCTATTTATGTGAGCAGGTAGAACATGATTTCAGTGCCCGCGACATGGTCACGGCGTTTCGCGATGGTGAAATTGCAATTCAGGGCGTTAGTGAAGCCCAGGCTTATCCACAGTTGGCGGCATTTTTGAACGATATGCATGCCCGTGGCGTGTTTTTCCGGGATCTGGCCGGTGGCAATATTCTGATCAAAAAACAAGCTGATGACACCCTGGCATTCACATTAATTGATATTAATCGGGCGCGCTTTTTTAATCGGAATGCCACGCTGAGTGAGCGTTTGTCGGATCTGGCAAGGATTTGCCACAAACTGCATTGGGCCGGTCGCGAACAACTGTTAGGCGAATACTTAGCGCTGAACCGGAAGTTTGGTAAAACCTTTAACTGGCGGATGAAACTGCCGTTTTATCTATACGATTTTAAAGTTAACTTCAAACGTAAATATGGCCGCAAGGCCATCCGCCGCTGGTGGCAAGCACGTAAAAAATAAAGCTAACTGGCAGACAAAAAATTAACGGCGTAAATTAAGATTATCGCGCCAGGGAGTCAGCTTATGAACAGCGATGTATTACACAGCGTGTTAGGTTGGTCAGCCTTGATTAATTATCTGTTGCTGATCGTCTGGTTTGTGGCTTACAGATGTTGTGCAGAGCGGATTTATCAATTGCATAATCGCTGGTTTAATATAACGCGTGAACAATTTGCCAGCATTCATTATGCCTGTATGGCTATTCTCAAAATCTTTACTTTTATGTTGTTTTTGGCACCTTACTTAGCACTGTGCATTATTAACAGCGCCGCTTGAAAGCACCGTCTTGAATATACGGACGACATTTTAATTATGCATTTGATTTTTCGGGGTCAAAACATTCTGGAAGCCCATATTATCAGTGGTTTATTGACTGCAAATGGCATCGAAAATCATGTGGCCGGACATTATTTACAAGGTGCGGTCGGTGATTTACCGGCCAGTGATTTTGCGCATGTTTTTGTCCACGAACTGGCCGATATAGAAATGGCTGAGCAGCTTATCGAAGATTATGAGACAGGCCGTTTAGTCGGGACTTGAGGCAAAATATTGACGGGCAGCTTTAATATCGATGTGGATCTGTTTGATCAATGCATTGAGATCAGGGAATTTATGTTCCTCGCGTAGTTTTTGTAAAAACACGACTTGCACATGGGCGCCATAAATATCCCGGTTAAAATCCAATAAATGCACTTCTAACAGCGCTTTATCGTCACCAATAGTCGGCCGGATGCCAATATTAGCAACGCCATTAACTGGCTCACCATCAATGCCGAATAACTGGACGGCATAAACCCCTGTTAGTGGCACCTTGCAGCGATGAAGGTGAATATTTGCCGTCGGAAAACCCATTTGCCGGCCACGTTTATCACCATGCGCTACCCGGCCACTCATCCGGTACGGCCGGCCCAGTAATTTTTCTGCCAGATCCAGATTGCCTTCTTGCAGCGCTTCGCGAATCCGGGTGCTGCTGACCCGCATTTTATCGATAGCAAAGGTATGCATATTTACAACCTGAAAACCATGCTGCAGGCCGGCTTGTTGCAAGAGTGCAAAATCGCCATGACGATCTTTGCCAAAACGAAAATCATCGCCAACGACCAGGTAACTGACCTGAAGCCCATCAATTAGCAAGCGCTGAATAAATTCTTCAGCTGGCATATTGGCAAGTTTGCGATCAAAACGTAATACGCAAAGTTTTTGTATCGAATATGCCCTCAGGCTCTCAACTTTTTCCCGAAAACGGCTGAGCCGTGCCGGGGCTTTTTCCGGCACGAAATACTCATAAGGCTGGGGCTCAAAAGTAATCACCACTGCTGGCAGCCCCAGCATATCGGCTTTCATAGCCAGTTGACTAAGTACTGCCTGGTGTCCTAAGTGCACACCATCAAAGTTACCAATTGTCGCCACGCAGGCGCATTGTGGAACCGGCAGATTGTGCAAACCACGAATAATTCTGGGCATTTCAAACAGGTGTTTAGATAAGGCCTGATAGCATAAGCACAAATGCGATAACATTCCAGCGGGCAAGCCTTGGCAGATTCTTTTATAATGATTCGCTATAGCTTTTTTTGAGGCCGTAATGGTAGCAAAACGCAAAAAACTGGATTATGAAGCGGCCGTTGCCGAGTTGGAATCGTTGGTCGAACAACTTGAGCGCGGCGATATTACGCTTGAAGAATCACTTAAACTTTATGAGCGCGGTGTCTTACTGACCCGCGATTGTCAGGAGGCTTTACAGGCCGCTGATCAAAAAGTACAAATGCTTGTCAAACAAGCGGGTAACCCGACGCTGGTCGATTTTGATTCGGATCCTGACGCTTCGTGACCATTGCTTTTTCTCTGAACGACTGGATGTCGGCCCATCAGCAACGTGTAGGCAACGCTTTGACTTCACGCCTGCAGATCAGCAGTGATGCACAAACGCTGGTCAAAGCCATGCAATATGCCACATTGGATGGGGGTAAACGCCTGCGGGCGTTACTGGTGTATGCTGCAGGTGAAACGTTGTATAGCCATCCTGATGGTTTGGATGCTGCCGCTTGCGCAGTCGAAATGATTCACGCTTATTCGCTGATTCATGATGATATGCCAATGATGGATGATGATGATCTTCGCCGCGGCCGGCCAAGTTGTCATAAAGCTTTCGATGAAGCCACGGCCTTATTGGCAGGTGATGCTTTGCAAACGCATGCCTTTCTCTCATTGTCTGACAACGCATTACCTGCTGAGCAACGAATTGCCATGGTCAAAACGCTGGCCAAGGCCAGTGGGGTCAATGGTATGGCCGGTGGTCAGGCCATTGATTTACAAAGTGTCGGAAAAACGCTGAATTTATCAGCATTGGAAAATATGCATCAATTAAAAACCGGTGCGCTCATCCGCGCCAGTGTGCAATTGGGGGCATTGGCATCAGCGCAGACGACAGAACGCGATTTACAGGCTCTGGATCAATATGCGAAAGCCATTGGCCTCGCTTTTCAGGTGCAGGATGATGTGCTTGATGTGGTTGCCGATACCCTAACCCTCGGCAAACAACAAGGCGCTGATGTAGCGCGTGATAAGCCAACATACCCAGCACTGCTGGGGCTGGAAGCCGCTCAGCAAAAAGCCCGGGATTTAGTGGATCAAGCCTTGTCAGCTTTGCAGCAACTAACCGGGCCTACCCAGGCATTGTCTGGTCTGGCAGGCTTTGTGGTTCAGCGGACTTTTTGACATGAATATCATGAGCCGGATATTAGATCAGATTAACGAACCGCAGGATTTACGGCAGCTGTCGCGTAAACAATTGCCACAATTAGCTGAAGAAATCCGCACGCTGATTATTGAAAGTGTCCAGCAAACCGGTGGCCATATATCCTCAAACCTTGGTGTCATAGAGCTGACGCTGGCGCTGCATTATGTGTTTAACACACCCGAAGACCGCCTGGTCTGGGATGTCGGTCATCAAAGTTATGCACATAAAATCATTACTGGCCGTCGGGACAAGATGCATACCATGCGCCAGCCAGGTGGTTTATCCGGGTTTCCCAAACGCAGCGAAAGTGAATTTGATACTTTTGGTGTCGGCCACTCCAGTACTTCCATCAGTGCCGCATTAGGCATGGCGATTGCCGCTCAGGCCAATAATGATTCGCGCCGTGCTGTCGCCATTATTGGCGATGGCGCACTTACCGCAGGTCAGGCTTATGAAGCCTTGGCACATGCTGGTGACTTAAGTGCTAATTTGCTGGTGGTGCTTAATGATAATGAAATGTCGATTTCCAAAAATGTTGGCGGTATGGCCAATTATCTGGCGCGATTATTATCTGGCAATGTTTACGCATCAGCCCGTGAAGGCAGCAAAAAAGTCCTCGAAAAAATTCCCACCGCTTGGGAAATTGCCCGTCGCGCTGAAGAACATATGAAGGGTATGGTCGTGCCCGGCACCTTGTTTGAGGAAATGGGATTTAATTATATCGGCCCGATTGACGGCCACAATCTGGATACGTTGATCACCACACTGACTAATCTGCGTCAGCGTAGAGGCCCACAGTTTTTGCACATTGTGACCAAAAAAGGCAAAGGCTTTGCCCCGGCTGAAGAACAACCCTGCAAATATCATGGCGTTAGCCCAGCGGGCAGCAGTAAAAAATCCGGGCCCAGTTATACCCAGGTATTCAGTGAGTGGTTGTGCGACATGGCAGCCAAAGACAAAAATCTTATCGGTATTACTCCGGCAATGTGTGAAGGCTCAGGGTTAAATGCTTTTGCCGAACGGTTTCCTGATCGTTATTTTGATGTCGGTATCGCTGAACAACATGCTGTGACGCTGGCCGCCGGTCTTGCCTGCGAAGGCAAAAAACCGGTGGTCGCAATTTATTCGACCTTTTTACAGCGTGCTTATGACCAGCTCATCCACGATGTTGCATTACAAAATTTACCGGTGTTATTTGCCCTCGATCGGGCCGGACTGGTGGGCGCTGACGGTCCAACCCATGCCGGCAGTTTTGATTTGACTTATTTACGCTGTATTCCCAATATGCTGATTATGGCGGCCGCTGATGAAAATGAATGCCGGCAAATGTTATCAACCGGCTTTAAACACAACGGACCGGCAGCAGTGCGTTATCCGCGTGGTACGGGTCCAGGCGTGACCATTGAGAAGGATTTATCGGTACTACCGATTGGTAAAGCCTCATTGCGCCGGCAAGGTCAGAAAATAGCTATTCTGGCCTTTGGCAGTATGTTGACTGCAGCACTGGAAGCCGGTGAACAATTGGATGCAACGGTGGTTAATATGCGCTTTGTTAAGCCACTCGACACCGAAATGATTGAAGCGCTTGCCGGACAACATGAGTTACTGGTAACCATTGAAGAAAATGCGCTCGCCGGTGGCGCCGGCAGTGGCGTTGCAGAGTATTTACGAGAAAAAAATTGCCCGACACCTATTCGTCACTTGGGCTTGCCTGACAGCTTCCTGGATCATGGCAATCATCAACAAATGCTTGCTGATGTCGGCCTGTCTGCCAATGGTTTAATCGATTTCATCAATCGTTTTTTTGCGTCATAATGGCCTGTTACCTCAACTAATTCCTGAGTATAATAGTCAACATTATGAGCGCGACCTACACCCTTAAAATTCTTGCCGATTTCGCTTCTGCCCACACATTACGTGATTACCCCGGTGATTGCCGCCGTATGCACGGTCATAACTGGAAGGTTGAAGTGGAAGTCACCGCCCGTGGTCTTAACGGACACGGCATGGGCATGGATTTTAAAACCATCAAAACCGCCACGCGAGAGCTGGCGAAAACGTTGGATCACCGTTATTTAAACGATATTCCGCCGTTTGATGAAATCAATCCTACTGCTGAAAACATTGCCAGATATTTTTATCAGCAGCTCAGTCCCATTCTAAATAATGAGATCGCCAGCGTTTCTGGGGTTACCCTTTGGGAAACTGATCGCGCCTGCGTTAAATACAGCGAGGAATAAGCCACAAATGACCGAACAAAACAAACCGATAGCGGCTGGTGAAATCGAAGACGTTCAGAATATCACTGACAAACGTCATATCGCCATTGATAAAGTCGGCATTAAAGATATTCGTCATCCTGTTGTGGTCAGTGACCGCACGACCGGTGAACAGCACACCATTGCGAATTTTAATATGTATGTGAATTTGCCGCATCAGTTCAAAGGCACGCATATGTCACGTTTTGTTGAGATCCTGAATCAACATGAACGCGAAATTACCGTGAAATCATTTCATACGATGCTCGGAGAAATGACCGACCGGCTTGATGCTGAGTCTGGTTATATCGAAATGAGTTTCCCCTATTTCGTTAATAAAGAAGCACCGATTTCCAAAGTGCGCAGTCTGATGGATTATCAGGTCAGCTTTATCGGCGAAATCAATAAAGGCAAAACCTGCATGACCGTCAAAGTCATCGTGCCGGTGACCAGTCTGTGCCCATGCTCTAAAAATATTTCTGATTATGGTGCCCATAACCAGCGCTCACATGTCACGCTGACAGTCAAAACCGACAGTTTTATCTGGATCGAAGATTTGATTGATTTGGTTGAAGATGAAGCTTCATGCCAGATTTACGGTTTGCTGAAGCGTCCGGATGAGAAGTATGTCACTGAACATGCTTACGATAATCCGAAATTTGTTGAAGATATGGTCCGTGATGTGGCGGCGCGTTTGAATGCCGATAAGCGTATCAAGGCTTATACCGTTGAATCTGAAAACTTTGAATCGATTCATAATCATTCAGCTTATGCGCTGATTACACAAGGCTTCTAGGCGGTAAATTGCCAAAAAATAGCCCGGCGCGTCCGGGCTTTTTTTAAAACTTCTGAATCAAATCCAGTCGTTCACCGCGGCGTTGTAAATCCAAATCCTGTAAAAAACTCATCCCCAGTAAAGCGCGTTCTGGTTCAGGGCCATCAAGCACAATCGCCATGACATTAAGCCGCGTGATGTCGCCTACTTGCACTTTATCCAAATTGACCTGATACCCAAGCCCTTCTCCGGAGGCAGTACGCACACCAATTTTCGGTGCGTTTAAATAATCTATGCCTAGACGCTGCGCAGTTGCTGCATTCAGAGCCACTGCTGAAGCGCCGGTATCCACCAGAAAATCGACACCATAACCATTAATACTGCCATTGGTTAAATACATACCATTGGTTGGCCATAAACTGACCATCGGCTTTGGGTTGGGTGGCGAAAATACCCCACCGATTTGAGTGCCCAGTGGAAAAGTCTGCTGAATACCATCAATTTCAAGAATTGCCTGATCACTGTTAGCCGCAATCAGTTTGACGCCTTCCGGGCTGGTTTGGCCGACTGTCAGAATACGCTGGGTATCGTTGATCTCAATAACTGCCTGATCCCGGAACAAGCCTTTTACCTGAATGCTTAACGCCGATTCTGCAAGAACAACGGCCGGCAAGATAAACGGTATAATGATGTATTTGAATAATCGAATTCGCATGCTCATGGCGCCTTTTTTCAAGCAGGATGTTCTGTAAATGTCAGCTAACGGTTTTCCCACGGTCAGCGGCGTGATCCTTGCCGGCGGACTTGCACGGCGAATGGGCGGTGAAGACAAGGGCCTCGTCGACTTTCATGGGCAACCGCTTATTAAACACGTTATCAAACGTCTGCTGCCGCAAGTTGATCAACTTTTAATCAATGCTAATCGTAATATAGACCGCTACCAGCAGTTTGGCTACCGTGTTATCGCCGATACGCTGACAGATTTTCAGGGACCGCTGGCCGGCATGCTCAGTGGCATGCAAAACGCAAGTTCGGACTATATTTTGACTGCGCCCTGCGACGGCCCGCTACTCAGCCAGAAATTAAGACAACGCATGCTGGAATCCCTGCTACATAGCGGGAAAACTATTGCTGTTGCGACTGACGGTCAGCGGCTGCAGCCGGTTTATTGCTTAATGCCCCGTCATTTGCAGGCCGATTTAGAAACTTTTTTAAAAAGTGGCGAACGTAAAATAGATCTTTTTTTCGCACAATATCCACTGGCTGAAGTGGATTTCAGCGATGAAACAAGCTGCTTTGTCAATCTCAATCATCCGCAAGATCTCGCTGCGTTGCCGGTCAACTGTCCCCTGCCAATGCTTGGTATTTCAGCATTCAGCGGCACTGGAAAAACCACATTACTGACCAAGTTGTTACCCCAATTACGGGCAAAAGGTTTGAGGGTTGCCGTCATTAAACACGCCCATCACCGTTTTGATATTGATAAGCCTGGAAAGGACAGTTACCAAATCCGCGAAGCGGGCGCCAGTCAGGTCGTTGTCGCCTCAAAAAATCTGCTGGCATTGATGCAAACGCCATTAGCACAACGTGAAGAACCACAACTGGCGGAATGCCTGGCAAGACTCGATTACGACGCGTTGGATCTGGTGCTGGTTGAGGGCTTTAAACAAACCAATTTTGCCAAACTGGAATTGCACCGGCCGAGTCTGGGCAAGCCGCTTTTGGCCGATGAAGATCCACACATTATTGCTCTGGCGACCGACGCACCGGTTAACATCAATCGTGACTTGACCGTGCTGGATTTGAACGATGTCGGTAAAATAGCTGAATTTATTGAAGAATTTTGCCAACAGGCCCAACCCGCATATGCTTAAAAACTCGATACAAGATAGCTGCGCCGCCCCCGAAAACCCATCGGTTTTGCGTGTTGAGGCAGCGCGTCAGTCAATCCTGGCACAAGTTGCTGCACTTCAAAGCCAGCAACTTGTGCCACTTCGCGAAGCATTGGGTCGCATTCTGGCTGAAGATATTATTTCGCCATTTGATGTGCCGCCCCATGCCAATTCAGCAATGGATGGTTATGCCATGGCCCACGCTGATTTATCGTCTGATGTCAGCACTTTGCGTTGTATTGGCAGTGCCTTTGCCGGTCAACCTTTTACCGGTCAGATCGACCGGGGTGAATGTATCCGCATCATGACCGGCGCAATGCTGCCAGCCAACTGTGACACAGTGATCATGCAGGAATTGGCAGAGTCCAGCGGCGATACTGTTCGTTTTCAGGGCCGGCATCAGTTTGGCCAGAATGTGCGTCTTGCAGGAGAAGATATTCAACGTGGTCAAACCGTGCTCAGCAAAGGTCGCCGAATCAATGCCGCAGATCTGGGCTTAATGGCTTCATTGGGTATCGGTGAAATCCGGGTAATACGTAAATTGCGGGTCGCTTTTTTTTCCACCGGTGATGAGCTTAAATCGATTGGTGAAACCTTATCTCCTGGCGATATTTATGACAGTAATCGCTACACCTTGTTTGCCATGCTTAAACAAGCCGGCACTGATATATTGGATATGGGGGTTGTTAAAGATAACCCTGAGGCCATTCGAATTGCTTTGCAATCAGCTGCTGATAATGCGGATGTGGTGATTACCTCCGGCGGTGTGTCAGTCGGTGATGCTGATTACATCAAACCACTGCTCGCCGAACTTGGGCAGGTTAATTTCTGGAAAATTGCTATGAAACCGGGCCGGCCGCTGACCTTTGGTTATTTGCTAAACACGCCTTTTTTTGGTTTACCCGGCAACCCGGTTTCGGTGATGGTAACTTTTTATCAGTTTGTCTTGCCGGCGTTGCAAAAAATATCAGGAGCCACCATTAATGCGGCATTGCTGTTGCCGGCAATTGCCGCTGAACCGATCCGTAAACGGCCGGGCCGCTTTGAATTCCAGCGTGGGGTCATGGAGACGACGGATAACGGTCAGTTAACCGTCCGCATGACCGGCGGGCAAGGTTCAGGAATTTTAAGCTCAATGAGTCAGGCCAATTGTTTTATTTTGCTGGATGAAGACTGTGACGGTATTAATGCCGGCGATCTTGTCACTATCCAGCCTTTTGCAGGTTTAATGTAATGTCAGATATCCACGATAAACAGCAGTTTGAATTTAATAAATTGCGTAAACGCTTACGGCGCCAAGTCGGTCAAGCGATTGCCGATTACGATATGATTCAGGATGGCGATAAAGTCATGGTTTGTCTGTCCGGCGGTAAAGACAGCTATACCATGCTGGATATCCTGCTTAACCTGCGCGACCACGCGCCAATCAGTTTTGAATTGATTGCTGTGAACCTGGATCAGAAACAACCGGGCTTCCCCGAAGAGGTTTTGCCCAATTATCTCCAATCAATCGGTGTGCCTTATCACATCATTGAAAAAGACACTTACAGCATCGTTAAAGAAGTTGTGCCGGAAGGCAAAACCACTTGTGGTATTTGTTCGCGTTTACGTCGCGGCAGTTTATACGGCTATGCGCGGCAAAATGGGATTACTAAAATTGCGCTGGGCCATCATCGCGATGACATTATTGAGACGCTGTTTTTGAATATGTTCTATGGCAGTAAAATCAAAGCGATGCCTCCTAAACTGCTCAGTGACGACAAATCCAATATTGTTATCCGTCCCCTGGCCTATGCCAAAGAAGCCGACATCGAAAGGTATGCTGAAGCAAGACAGTTTCCAATTATTCCCTGCAACCTCTGTGGCTCGCAGCAGAATCTTCAGCGTCAGGTCATTAAAGATATGTTGCAGGCCTGGGAGAAACAATCTCCCGGACGACTGGAGAATATCTTCCGCAGCATTCAGAATGTAGCACCGTCTCAACTTGCAGATAACAACTTATTCGACTTTGTCGGTCTGGAAACGCACAGACAGCAATTCAACGACGATAACGATGAAGCTTATGATGATCGGCAATTTCCAGCTTTGGCACGCTAATTGAATTAATTTTCCACCACGCGATGCAACTTATTCACGGTTTGCGACGTATATTACAGCGACTTTACAGAAGTCAGCGCTAAGTCATTGAATATCTGAAAATCTTATTTAAGTAATTGATTTTAATGCACTTTTAAAAGTGATTATTTTTTAACCAATCTGTCATCGTCTGTTAAAAATGAATCACTTAGCGATTTTCACAAACATTAACCACAGACTTATCCACAGAAAATGTGAGTAAGTCGCTAAACTGTTGATTCCGTCCTTTAAGCTGCTGAATTAGTTGCCAGGTGGCGTGAAATCTTCGGCAAACTCCAGTGCATTACCATCCGGATCACGACAAAAAAATGCTGCCCGACCGGACTTGCTGCGTGAATAAGGCATACCGGCTTTATCAAAGTTTTCTGCCAGTTTTTCCAGATCTTCAACCACCAACGCCACATGCCTATCCCGGCCGCCATGTTCTGGCCGCCCTTCTGCCGAATCGGGGTTTGGCAGCACCATTAAATGGATCTGCTGGTCATTTCCTAAATCCAACCATGCACCATCAAAAGGAAAATTAGGCCGGCTATGGTTTTGTGGAATTTGTAAAATATTGCAGTAGAAATCCAGTGATTTTTGTAAATCTGCGACCAGAAAAGTCGCATGCGCAATTGATTTAATCATTGCCCGTTTCCTCTTAATTTAATGCTGTAAATCAACGGTGACTCCTGACGGACAGGTCAGAGCGGTGGACGTCTGCCTTCAATCCGGGCGACACCATACGCTGCAACTATAATCAAAATGCCCCCCAGCCAGTCTACAAGGCGCATCGTTTCGTCGGTTAACCACCAGGCGGACACCGCGGCCACTACCAATTCAAACAACATGATGACAGCCGCGCGATAGACCGGCAAACGTCCAAGGCCAAATAAAACGCTCACCGTCATGGCAACGATGGCAAGGCCGCCAAAGATTATCGCTAATAAACTGACTGTCAGTGACACATCCGGCACTTCACTGCCGCGAATCAAAATAACCGCTAATGCAACGACGACGACGCCCCAATAAACGACTGTGGTTTTGATATGCATCGGTACCGCCGCGAGTTTGCGGCTTAACACATTATTGACGGCAAACATGACACCGGCAAACAACGCCAACCAGTCAGCCAGACCATGCGGCCAGGGTAAGCCTATTGACGGTTGCCAGAGCATGATTAAAGTACCGGTCATCGCTAAAACAAGCATTGCCATGGCTATAGCAGACAGTGTCTCCCCCAGCCACCAGCGGCCGAAAATAACACTCCATAGCGGCGCCAGATAAAACAGCAGCATCACACGCATGACTTCGCCTTCAATCAGCGCCACCAGAAAAGCCAGATTGGTGACACCGGCTGCCAGCGCCAGCCAGATTAAATCGAATGGTAATTGTCGCCATGGCCAGTGGCCACGAAGCGCCAGAGGCAAGTGCATTATCGCAGCCGAAACATAAATCAGCAGTGTCGTCCAGACCACTGGCAGACCAGCGGCTTCAAACAGCCGCATCGGATACCAGATAAAGCCCCACATACTGGCGGCAAACAGAAGACAAAGGATTGAAAGGCGATATTGTTGAACGGTGTTTAAAATCATGACAATGCTTATAACACGGGAAGTGTGCAAAACGTTATAATGTAGTGTTTTTTTGATACGGCAAACTGCACCCATGAATCCAGAACTGGCCAAACTGCATCCCTATCCGTTCGAAAAATTGGCCGAGTTGCAAAAAGGCTGTCAGCCGCCGCAACATTTGCCGCATATCGCTTTGTCGATTGGTGAACCAAAACATCCAACGCCCGGCTTTATCACCGAAGCGGTCATCAGCCATCTGCATGGCTTATCGATTTATCCAACAACAGCTGGCGCTCCCGAGTTGCGACAAACCATTGCCACATGGCTGGACCAGCGTTTTCAACTGGCCGGCCATATCAATGCACAAACGCAAATTCTGCCGGTGAATGGCACTCGTGAAGGCTTGTTTTCCTTTGCGCAGGCGATCGTTGATCGTGACGATGATCCACTGGTGGTTATGCCCAATCCGTTTTATCAAATCTACGAAGGCGCTGCGATCCTCGCCGGTGCTCGCATGCACCTGCTTAATTGCACTGCCGACAATGGTTTTGTACCCGACTTTGATAACGTACCGGGCAGTGTCTGGGCACAATGCCAGCTGCTCTATATTTGTAGTCCTGGTAACCCCTCGGGCGCAGTCATTGATGCCGAAGTAATGACCCGGCTGATCCAACTGGCACATGAATACGATTTTGTCATTGCCGCCGATGAATGTTATTCAGAAATATATTTTGACGAGGCACTGCCACCGGTAGGCTTGTTACAGGCTGCTGTTGCTGCCGGCTATAACGATTTAAGTCGCTGCGTGGTGTTTCATAGTTTGTCTAAACGCTCTAATGCACCAGGCCTGCGCAGTGGGTTTGTCGCCGGGGATGCCAAAATCATCAAAGAATTTTTGCGCTATCGTACTTATCACGGCTGCGCCATGTCGCCTGCTACGCAATCCGCATCCATTGCCGCTTGGAATGATGAGGCACATGTCGCGCATAACCGCACGCTTTACCGGGAAAAATTTCAGGCTGTACTGGAAATTCTGCAG
>JAWWAG010000042.1:0-15651 GCA_033721795.1 Methylophaga sp.
AGTCACTGCAGTCGATGATTTACAGCAAATTTCTGATGGCCAGCAAATCGATTTCGTCATTAATCTGGCCGGAGCGCCCATCGCTGATAAACGTTGGTCTGAAAAACAAAAACGAATACTGCGCGATAGTCGCATTGTTCTGACGAAACAACTTGTTGAATGGTTTCATCAGCGATCACAAAAGCCGCAAGCGTTAATTAGTGGCTCGGCAGTGGGTTGGTATGGTGATCAGCAAGCGGATATTGTCACCGAGCACAGCGATTATCGTGATGATTTTGCCCATAGACTTTGTGAAGATTGGGAGCAGGCTGCGCTGGCTGCCAACCAACAGGGTATCCGGGTTGCCATTGTCCGCACCGGTCTGGTGGTTTCAGCTGATGGCGGTTTTTTAAGTAAAATGTGGTTGCCCTTTAAACTCGGCCTTGGTGGCCCTATCGCAGATGGTCAGCAATATATGCCCTGGATTCATCTCGACGATATCAGCAATTTATTTTTATTTCTGGCAGAACATGACGCCAACGGCGTATTTAATGGTACGGCGCCTAATCCGGTGACCAATAACGAATTTACCAGGACACTGGCTTCGGTGCTGAATCGACCTGCTATTTTTCGGGTACCTGCATGCGTTTTAAAAACAGCATTAGGCGAGATGGCGACTTTGCTGTTAGGCGGGCAACGCGCTGTTCCTGAAAGAGCGCGCGCAGCAGGCTTTGACTTTAAATATACTGAGCTGCGGCCGGCGCTTGAAGCGGTGCAGGCAAAAAAACAATACGGATAAATTATGACCAAACGCGCAATTTTACTGGCCAATCTGGGCTCACCAGATAAACCAGATACCCCTTCTGTCCGGCGGTATCTGAATCAGTTTTTGATGGATCGTTATGTTATTCAGGTGCCCTGGCTACTGCGACGCATGATCGTTGGTTTGTTTGTTTTGCCGTTTCGCCCCAAGGACTCTGCAGAAGCCTATCGCAGTGTTTGGTTACCAAACGGCTCACCGCTAATTGTATTATCTGAACAACTGCAACACGCTTTACAGGCTAAAGTCGATATGCCGGTGCATTTGGCAATGCGCTATGGAAATCCAAGTATTGAATCGGCGCTGTTGAAAATTGCTGACGACCCCAGTATTACCGAAGTATTTTACATGCCGATGTATCCGCATTTTGCTGATAGTACGGTGACCACATCCATTGTCGAAGCTGAGCGGATTATCGCCAAACACAAACTGACTTTTAAGCTGAAAGTGTTGCCACCATTTTATCAGGACACGCAATACATTGAGGCGCTGTATCAACAAACTCACGATTATTTACAGATGGATTATGACCATCTGGTATTCAGTTATCATGGTTTGCCGGAATCACATATCACCAAACGTGACCCTTCAGGCAAACACTGCCTTGCACGTCCTGATTGCTGCATGCAGCCCCACCCGGCCCATGCCACCTGTTACCGGCATCAGGTAATGATGACCACCAAAGCGTTTACTGAACGGGTAGGCTTACCCGCTGAAAAATATTCGGTGGCCTTTCAGTCACGATTGGGACGGCAAGTCTGGCTGGGGCCAAATACTGAAGATGTGCTGAAAGAACTGGCCGGTAAAGGCGTCAAGAAAGTACTGGTGATGTGTCCGGCGTTTGTGACCGATTGTCTGGAAACGCTGGAAGAGATTGCAATTCGCGGCGAAGAGGTCTTTATCGAAGCCGGTGGCGAGTCTTTGACACTTGTGCCTTGTCTGAATTCACATCCGGCTTGGGTGGATGTATTGGCCGACTGGGCAAAAAACCGATGATTCAGACCCGGCCAATCAGCGGCTGTCGAACCACCGCACTGGTATATTCACCACCCGGACCATAGGCACTGACTTCTGGATCCCGACCACGCAAAATGCTCAAGGCACGTTGCAGGTACTGACGATTAACATTGACGATACCACCATTAATTTGATTATGTTCCCGGCACCGTGCGGCTTGCAGCTTTAACTGATGAAGCAATTTATTCAACGCCATACCTTCAGCATCCGTTTGATTAACAATAAAGGCCTGTATGCCTTGTTTGCCTGAGGGGAACCCCGCTGTCTTGAGAATTAAATCACGCTGACGGCCAAGTTGTTCTAGCTGTTTGATAAGAGGTTGTTTGGCACGGATACATTGATCCAGTTCAGCACCGTTAGCCTGCGTTAAGGCGCTGCGTTCCGTTTCCATGATGTTGGCCAGTTGTTGGGCCAGTTGAAGTTCCGCCTGCAGGGTGGAACGTAGTTGTTGTGCCGGGGTCATTGACATGACAGTGTCCTGCTTAGAATTGACCCTCAAAATCAATCATATTCTGTGCCAGTTTTTGCGAATCAACCTGATAATCGCCATTTTCGATAGCATTACGCAGATCAGCAATACGTTGTTTATCAACGTCCGGCATGCTGGCGATCATTTCTTGTAGCGCTTGCAACTGATTTGCGTCATCCGTCAGGCTGAATTTATCGGATGCCGGCGCCGCATCATTACTGGTTTTGCTGGTAGCATTTTTATCATCGACCGCGTTGCTGCGCGGGTTATTGACCGAACCCGGCGTATTGGTTTTGATGTTATTAATTTCTGACATTACTGTCTCCAATTAGGCTTATAAAATACTATCGGCAAAACCATGGCAAACTTAAATATATTTATCATTACATAGTCTGAATACGAACCACACCGGCAGCATCGACCACGCCTTCTACAATTCTTTCTGAGCTAATATTCTTAACTTTGACGCGCTGACCAAGGCCAGCATTGGCCATAGCCTCACCGCGAACCCGTACTTCCATGTTGCCAACGGCGGCAACCAGCGTAATTAAATCGCCACGATGTACCAACATTTGTGATTTAAACTGACTGGCTTCAATAATACTGCCCATCGGCAACGGCGATTTTAATTGTTGACCAATTAACGGTTTCGCATCAGTCAAAAAACCTTTGCGCTCACTGGCAATATCACGCGGCGCCAATTTTACGTCATTGGCAGTCAAAATGTGGTCTGCTGATAAGTGGCGTTTAGTGACCACCACATCCTGAATAACTTTGATCTTTGCTGAAACATAAACCGTCCAGTTAACCGGCGCATGACAACGTACTCCCACTGTTAGCTGACCCGAACGTAACTCATCATGATTGGCAAACGTATCCAGCGGGCTCTGGCAGGCCTGTAACCGCAAGCGTTTATCCAATGAACTGATACTTACCTGAGGGTTGGCAAAGCGTGCTTGAGCCTCACTGACAGCATGAAGATAAGCAGCATGTTCAACCTCATGCAAAGCATGTAATGATGCTGCCTGCACCGGCACCGTCAAAAACATGACACTATTCATAATCGATAAGAAAAGATAAAAACGTGACATCAGGCTTACTCCACTGCAAATTACATTTGCGATATAAATTTGCTAGTCACGATGCAAAAGTCATACCTTAAATGGCTATTACAGAAAATCCCAGCGCCGCCGATAACGCCAGTAAACAGAAGGAAATCGTATGACCAGTTTGATTGATGGTATTAATCAGCGTACACGGCTTGCCGGACAAAACCGGCTGGAATTGCTGTTGTTCCAGTTGGGTGGCCGGCAACGTTATGGCATTAATGTTTTTAAAGTTCGCGAGGCCATCCCCTGCCCGCCCCTGACCCGATTCCCCAACGCCCATCCAGTGGTCCGTGGTGCTGCCAAAATCCGGGGCACAACAATCAGTATTTTTGATTTATCACATGGAATTGGCAAAACGCCCATGGCCGACCTGGCAAAGAGTTTTGTCATTATTACCGAATATAACCGCTCAGTGCAGGGCTTTCTGGTTAGTCAGGTAGATCGTATCGTCAACACCAGTTGGACCGATATTTTGCCCCCCCCTTCCGCTTCCGGCAGTAATCATTACATGACGGCGGTCACGCGCATAGATGATGAATTGATACAAATCATCGATGTTGAAAAAGTCATGGCGGAAGTACTGGGCATGGATGATGTGGTATCTGCCGATTTAATCGCGCAGTACAGCCGCCACAATGCCAATCAGCAATTGCATGTGCTGGTCGCCGATGATTCAAGTGTCGCCCGTAATCAAATTCAGCGGACCATGGCGCAAATCGGCATAGACTGCACATTGGTCAATAATGGCAAACAAGCGCTGGATTTATTACAGGAATGGGCTGATCAGGGTATCGACATCAATAAACACATTGCCTTGCTGATTTCAGATATCGAAATGCCGGAAATGGATGGTTATACGTTGACCAGCGCTATTCGGGAAATTCCGGCGCTGAACGGCTTGAAGATATTGCTGCACACATCGATGAGTGGCACTTTTAATAATGCGCTGGTAGAAAAAGTGGGTGCCGATAAATTTATTGCTAAATTCGCACCCGATGATCTGGCGCTGACTGTTCAGGAAATGCTGATGCCGGAATTAAAAAAGGCGCCTTGAGGCGCCTTTTTGTTTTATCGCGGCAATAATGGACCGCGCCCGCTGTTATCTGCCGGCATCGGAATCTGTGACGCCCTCTCGGTGACCATATCCGCTTTAGCACGCATCAGATTGGTTCCGACAAACCCCCCCACTCGATAAGCCCAGTTTGCAAACTGCTTATTGAGCTCGGCAATTTCTTTTTCAACTTCTTCACGGTTTTTCAGAACATCCAGTTCAGCAATTTCCTGAGGCACATTATCAGTCGCCGAATCATCGTATTCAGCACGTAAAGTTGTGTAGTAAAAGCCATCAATAAATGACGTTTTTGCAATAACTTTCAAGCCGTCGTAAGTCAAAAATTCAGCGGTGACGACTTCAGAATCACCGCGAGTGAATTCATCAATCGGTGTCACATCTTCCAGACGCAACTGATACAGCGAACCGGCGATGTCATAACCCAGTTGCTGATATTTAAAGACTGTTTCCTCACGGTCTGCCGGCGTGCCGAACTTGTCTTTCTTGCCAAGATTGATCAGGGTTGCGGTATCGCCATTTGGCTGAATAATATCGACACGAGCAATCCGTTCACGGGCGATGTTAACGATTTCACCATCAATCCAGTTCAGCATCAGCGGACTGATTTGCAAATAACCCTCTGCTAACCAGCTTTGATCTTCACCACTACGACGGACATAAGTCTGACGGGGTCCAGTTTGCACCGTAACGTCTCTCGTTTTACCCAGCACTAACCCGGCAATCGTATCGTCATCGTTCAGCATTTTGATTTCTAAAGCTTCACCGTCTGTATCCAGACCAAGCACTGAATGCAATTCCGGATCATCGGTTTTCGCTTCCAGGATCTTGGCATCGGCAACATCGATCAACATCCGTTTGACCAAATCATAATCCGCCGGATAGTTGTAATATTCTTTTACGACCCAATCCTCGCCTTCACCTTTAATCAGCGTAAAACTTCCTTCTTCGCCATCAAAAACCAGCTTGTTGACGTCACTGAGCTGGCCAAACAATTCAGGATACAACAAGGCAAAGTCATCGGTATCATCATCTGCTTGATATATGGTGACCAACATCAAAAGCACCATCACCCCTGTCACGATGGCGAGAATAGTCAAACTGTTTAATTTTTTTAGCATCGGTTGAAACCTGTATCTTGAATAGACATAAACACAGCGCTCGGCGCTCAGACCTTTAACCGGCCCTTACTGCGCTTGCGAACCCTTAACCAACCGGTTATCACCGCCAGAATCGCCACCAGTATTGGTACTAAACCGATGTTAACGAATTTGACTGTGGTTTCCAGCGCATCAATATCACGGCGCAAATTACCTTTGACTTCACGGAGTTCCAACTCAGTCCGATCCGCCAGCAATCTGGCTTCGTTTATTTCTTTTTGCTGCTCTGCTGTCAGAATCACTTCACCGCTGCCAGTACGCTCGACCTGCATCCGGGCAATTTTCTGCTCAGTTTCTTTCAGGCGACGCTCCAGTTCTCTCTCTTTAGCACGGTAACGACGCTCGGCCTCACGTTCGATCTCATCTACCAGCGTGAATGGCCGTGAAAACCCGGAACGCGAACGAACACTAATCAGACCTTCAGTGCCGGTCAGCTCTTCAACTGAGTTAAAAATGAAATCAAGATTGTTGGAGGTATTAAAGGCCAGATCTTCACCATAAAAATCCTGAACCTGTACCCAGAAACGATCATCCAACATATCAACGTCAGCTACAGCGATAACATCAATTGGCTGCTTGGATGCATCTAAATGATCCGGCATTTTCTGAAGCACACCGCGGTTATCTGGCGCGCCATCCGGAAATACTGATTTCACATCACCGGTAACCCGAACCGCCAGCGGGTAGCTGATCGTGCCTGGTTGATATTTGGTCAGCAACGCCACCGGATCATTACGGAATTGCACAACGCGTTTATCAACCAGCATGGATTCTTCGCTGGAACTGATCAGCGGTGTCAATTCAGTAGTTGCGCCATCCAGTTTGATGAAATGACCAGCGGTTGCCATATTAATACGTCGCAATCTTTCGGTAATGCGCTGATCTTTATTAAGATTACCCTCATCCAATCCTAACCAGAGCACATAGTCGATTGGCTCACCACTACCAAAATCAACTTTACGAGCCGCTTTACGATCAGCGACCACATCTTTGCTGTCGCGCTCAAAGCCCCAAGCCGAAAATAACTCAGGCATATTAGAGCTGCGTACAGCTGTCATCGCCGCCATTGGGTTATCAGGATCTTTTTTCGGCACATCGACTTCGGCAAACGGATCCACAAAGCTGATTAGCTTACCGCCGCCCAATACATATTGTTCAATGGCGTATAACGTTGCTTCACTCAGATCCTTTGGATGAACGACCATCAGCACATCAATGGACGACGGAATACGACGGATGTCAGCCGGCAATGTCGATACATCAAACATCATCCGCAGCTGTCGCATAATCGGCCAGGGTTTATTGCCGTCGTCACTTTGCACTTCACCTTTCAACGGGTCATATTGTTCACCATCGATGGGTAAGGAACTGAGTACACCTAAGTTTTTACGTTCGACGTCTGACAACTGATACACCAGTCGGGTCAGATCGTATTCCAGCGTATCTTCTTTTTCCGGCTGGAAGAATTTAATCAGTTCCACGCCATCTAGCTGGTTGGTGCCGGCCAAGCCCAGATACAGCGGATCTTCCTCACCTTCAATCGGAATAGACTGCAAACCATATTGATCAGCACGATGTTCATGATTGGTATACGGCTTGGGATCAATAATTTTCAGCTTGATCATGCCGCCTGAGGCACGCTCATACTCCTGTAGCAATTCCTGCACCCGTTGCGCGTAACTTTTCAGTGATGGCAGCGCCTGCGCTACCTGTTCTGAGTAATATAAACGCAGGGTTAGCGGCTCTTTTAATTCCGACAGGATATTGAGGGTACCGTCTGACAGGGTGTACAAATTGTCCTGCGTCAAATCAACGCGTGCTGAGCGCAGATTTCCGTTCACTACAATAATAAATGACACAAACAGGATAATGGCAAGTATCAGCCCTGTTGTTGATAGCAGTTGTTTATTCATCTGGCTTGCTACTCCTAGTCGGCCTTACGGGCATAAACGACCAGCGCATTGGCAAACAGCCAAATGGTGATCAACGCCGCAAAATAGAGCATGTCGCGCATATCGATAACGCCTTTGGAAATGGCATCATAATGCGTTAAGAAACTGAAAGAGCTGATGGCATTGACCAGCGTCTGTGGTGCCCAGCTGCTAAAGAAGTCCAGCACAATCCCGTAACCGGCCAGTACAAAAATCAGGCTGACAATCAGGCTGATTACAAACGCGATAACCTGATTTTTGGTGGTTGCCGAAATGCACGAGCCAATCGCCAGAAAACCACCAGCCATCAGCAAACTGCCCAAAAAGCCGGTGAAAATCACGCCATTATCAGGATTGCCCAGATAATTCACGGTGATCCACAACGGGAAATTCAGAATCAGTGCCAGTCCGGTAAACGCCCAAGCGGCTAAAAACTTACCAATGACAGCTTCAAATACCGAAATTGGCAATGTCATCAATAATTCGATGGAGCCGCTTTTCCGCTCTTCAGCCCATAAACGCATCGAAATGGCCGGTATCAGGAGAATATAAAGCCAGGGATGCATCGAAAAAAACGGATATAAATCCGCTTCGCCACGGGCAAAGAAGTTACCTACGTAAAAGGTCGAAAAACCAGCCAGTAATAAAAAGATAATGATGAAAACGTAAGCAACCGGCGTCGCAAAATAGCCGTTAAACTCGCGTTTCATGATGAACCAGATATTACGCATATTCATCATTTGGCTCCCGCAGTGTTTTTAGTGGTGATAGCACGGAAAACTTCATCAAGACGACCATTCTCGGCATACAGAGAAGCAATCTCCCAACCCTGCTCACGAACTTTTTCCGATAAATTCACGGTGATATGTTTGCCGTCTTTCGGGAACACACGAATCCCCAGACCGCTACTCAGCGCTTCAGTTTGCGCAACAAAATCCAAATCACCAACAAATTTCGCCAATGCCGAGTTATCAATACCATTAACCGTTAAGACCACCGCATTGTGATAACGCGACATTGCTTCGAGCTCATGCGGTGTGCCATCAAATTCCACCTTGCCACGCGAAATCAATACATTACGGGTACACAAGGCATGGACTTCTTCGAGAATATGGGTAGAGATAATAATGGCTTTGTCCTGTGCCATTTCATTGATCAATGTCCGGACTTCATATTTTTGATTGGGATCCAGACCGTCAGTCGGTTCATCCATAATCAATACCGGTGGATTGTGCAAAATCGCCTGCGCCAGTCCAACGCGGCGTTTGTAACCTTTGGACAATGTTTCAATCGGCTGAAACATAACTTCCAGCACACGGGCTCTTTCGGCAGCAGAAATAACGGCGTCTTTTTTTGCTTTACCGGAAAATCCCCGGATATCCGCAATAAATTTCAGGAAGCTGTCTGGCGTCATATCTGCATAGGCAGGTGCGCCTTCCGGCAAATAACCGATACTGGCTTTGGCAGCAATCGGATTATCCAGAACATTATGACCACAGACACTGACTGTCCCCTGTGTGGGCGTCAGAAAGCCAGTAATCATCTTCATTGTGGTCGATTTACCGGCACCGTTTGGTCCCAGAAAACCCAGCACTTCACCTTTTTTCACTGAGAAAGTAATACCGTCAACGGCTTTGATCTCGCCGAAATGCTTAGCCAGATCATTAATCTCGATTGCTAATGTCATACCTAAAGCGTCCCCCGCTTTTTATAAAGGTTTTTTTGTAAACCGTGCATTATTCAGACCCAACATAAGTGGCGTCAAGTAAGATTAACTATCAGCTTCACTTTCCAATCTACATTTGTCTTCGTGACTGACTGCGCATAAGCTAGGGGCTGCGTTCATTTTTTCAAGAGCCCGTGTTATGAGCCAACAATCCCAGCCGCTTCGTCAACGTTTTGCCAATCTCAAAAACCGCATTGCAGATCGGACTACCCGCACTTGGTTCAGCTTATTTATTACCGTCACCGTAGGCGTCATTTTAAGCATCATGCTTTTACTGATGCTGTGGTGGAGCAACACCCCTGCTGCATTTTCACCTGAGGAAGAAGCCCGCCTAAAGGCTTCTGTCCATCAAGATGAAATCGTAACCGGTTACACCAGCACAGCAACCGTTATCCGGTTGGCTGAAACCTTACTCGAGAAACCGGGTGGCTACCTGAGTAACGATGTCACACCACCATCGGTTTGGATGGACAACATGCCGAATTGGGAGTTCGGCGTGCTGGTACAAATTCGTGATTATGCCCGGGCACTGCGCAATGACATGAGTCGTTCACAGTCACAATCTACAGAAGATAAAGATTTAATTATCGCTGAGCCACAGTTTAATTTTGATTCTCAATCGTGGTTGTTTCCGCCGACAGAAAGCGAATACCGGGAGGGCATTGAAGCCTTGCAAAGCTACTTACACAGATTGGCTGACAGCAACAGTAATGCTCAGTTTTATGCCCGAGCTGATAACCTTGCCGCCTGGCTGGGAATTGCCGAAAAACGTCTCGGCAGTTTGTCTCAGCGACTGTCGGCAAGTGTCGGGCAGGTGCGTGTTAATACGGATTTAGCCGGCGACCTCAGCGCACATCAATCCACAGTTACCGAAATGGAGCGGTTCAGACAAACGCCTTGGCTGGAACTGGATGATGTTTTTTACGAATCACGCGGCAGCGTCTGGGCACTTATTCATTTGCTGAAAGCAACTGAAACCGACTTTGCTGATGTACTGCAAAAGAAAAATGCTCTGGTCAGCTTGCGACAAATTATCCGTGAACTGGAGGCCTCACAAAAAACGGTATGGAGCCCGATTATCCTAAATGGCAGCGGTTTTGGACTGTTGGCAAATCATTCACTGGTGATGGCCTCTTATGTTGCCCGCGCCAACGCGGCAATGATTGATTTGCGACGTTTGCTGGAACAAGGGTAGGGGCTGAAAAAAACAGCCCCTTTTTGCTTATTCTGCGTTGGGGTAAAACAGCTGCTGACCATTGACCTTAAAATCAGCGATTAATTTCTGCCCCGCCTCACTGGTGATAAAGTCGGTGTATTGTTTTGCCAGATCAATGCGCACGTGACTGTGTTTTTCCGGATTCACCGACATAATGTGATACGGATTACCTAACGCTTTATCACCTTCGTTAAGTACCACCAAATCCATCTTTTCAGCAAAAGCGATTTGCGTACCGCGATCAGTAAGCGCATAGGCTAACTTTTCATCAGCCAGTTTCAGCACTGCGCCCATGCCCTGCCCCGCGGCGATATACCAGCTGCCTTCCGGCTCAATGCCAGCTGCTTGCCATAATTGCAGCTCTTTTTTATGCGTACCGGAATCATCACCGCGCGAGACAAAATCAGCACCACTTTCAGCAATTTTGCTTAATGCGTCAGCTGCCGTTTTGGCCGATTTGATACCGGCTGGATCATCTTTCGGACCGACAATTACAAAATCGTTAAACATCACCGGTCGACGATCCACAAAATATCCCTGTTCGACATATTCCAGCTCGGCTGCCGGTGCATGCACCAGAGCTATATCTACATCGCCATTGGCACCGAGTTTTAGCGATTTGCCTGTGCCGACAGCAATTACGGCCACTTGCACGCCGGTTTCAGCCTGATAATGTTCATGGAGATATTTCAGCAGCCCCGAATTATCAGTACTGGTGGTGGTCGACATTTTCAGGATTTCCTGCGCTTGGACTGCGCCGATACTCAGCAGCAGCGTCAATAACGTCGAGGCTAACAAATTCATTTTTTTCATCATTTATCCTTTAAATTGACTTAAAAAGCCCACTGGCTGCGCAGTTGGAAAATTTTCGGTTCCAGCCCGTCTTGCGGGCCGCCGTCCACATCCAGTATGTCGGTATAGTTCGCTGAAAAACGCAAGCCACCGACCGGATACCAGTTAACACCCAGCGTCATGCTATCGGCTTCACCTCCGTCAACCAGACCATCATTGAGATCCACATTGCTGAGCCGCGCCGCCAGTTCCCAAGCACCAAAACCACCTTTACCCAGTGGACTGGTCGGTTTGATCATGCCAAAAGAGCCATGTTTATAAGGCCGTGAATCAGCGGTCAGGAAATAACTGGATTGCAGATACCAGCCACTGAAATCAGTATCCGCACCATTATCAATTTCAACGTCTGCCCGCAGATATTCCGCCTGTGCCAAAAATGGCCCAATGGTGGTGGCGACATCCAGACCTGACTTGAACTGATTGTTAGCATTTTGCAAATTACTGGTATCAACGACATTGACACCGGCAATACTGGTTTCTGGTTGCTGTCGGAAACGCGCCGTATTATTAGGCTGTAAATCGCGATAGTTCAGTCCGGCGCCAAAATGCAATAATTTGCCTGACTCATTAATCGGTGCCCAGGTAGCTCGGCTTCCCCAGCCCCAACCTTCATTTTCAGCACCGCCGCGATCACTGACTCTGTCGCCAAACAGTCCGCCGGAAACTGTCCAATGCTGACTGTTACGACTGGCCATTACACCAATATGCCGGCCAGCATCAAAGGCACCTGATGGCAGGCTGCGTTCAATAAACGTCACATTATTGGCACTTGTAAGCTGCTCAAGAATAAATGGATCCTTAAAATTACCAACCATAAACTCATAGTTTTCCAAACCGTTGTAGGCGATGAAGGCATCGTTCAACGTATCACCGGCAAAATCATATTCAATTTTATACCCCCAATCTCGGTAGACCTTACCTGACAATGACAGTCGCGCCCGACGGATAGTCGTGCCATCACCATACTCACCGTCGCCACTGTAACTGGCCGCATCAGCCTGTAGCCGGCCACCGACTTTGGTCTCAAAATCACCATCTTTAGTCCTTACCGCCAGGCCGCCTTTTGGCACAATTTCGATGTTATTGGCTTTTTGTACCTCATCGTTGGCAACCTTGGCTTCTGCCAATTGTTTATCAAGCTGTGCTTGTTTAGCTGCCAATTCTGCTTTCTGCGCCTCCAGCGCCGCTTGTTGTTCGGCTTGTTGTTCATGTGAAGCGCTTAATTCCGCCTGCAGCCGCTGCATTTGTGCATCACTGACCATCCCGTTCTCATGCAGCATATTAATCAGGGTTTCGATTTCCGAGCCCGCCATAACGGCGGGGCTGATAAGGCAACTACTTAATGCAATTGCAAGCCATTTCTTTTTCAAACGTGTTTCTCCAAATATGAAATATTAATCTTATTTAAAATGGGCTTTTATTAATCTTAAATGGTTATAAATACTTTAAAAATATGATTAAATTTGCCAATGGAATTTCACATTGATTTTAACTGGCAAATCCAAACCGGCACCGAAAGCCGGGCGCTTGAACCGCTGTTGCTGAATTTACTGTCAGCAATCAACGAACACGGCGCTTTGCAGCAAGCCGCCAAAGATGTAGGTGTGTCCTATCGGCATGCCTGGGGCATGATGGAAAAATGGCAACAGCTATTTGGTTTGCCATTGATTGAAAAGCAGCGTGGTCGCGGTACCCGACTGGCGCCAGCTGGAAAATATTTATTACAGGCACATCAGCATTTGCAGGCGAGATTGTTACCGCAGCTTATTAATCAGGCCACGCAATTGCGACAGCAAATAGAGGAATTGAAAACAAGCCAAAATCAGTCCCGGCTGACCATTTTTGCCAGTCATGGTCTGGCAATCAGTGCCTTGCGTGAACAATTAACACAGCAAGAAATCGCCGTTGATTTACATTTTCATGGCAGTCTGGAAAGTTTGCAGGAATTACATCGTGGTCACTGCGATGTCGCCGGGTTTCATATCCCCGTCGGTAAATTGGGCCAGCAAATTGCTGATCAATATCTGGCTTTGTTGGACGCGAAGCAGATAAGCCTGATTTATCTGGTGCGCCGTCAGCAGGGTTTGATGATCACGGCCGGTAATCCTTTAAGAATTAGAGATTTAACCGATCTCAGTAAAAACGGGCTACGTTTCATCAACCGTCAGCGTGGTTCGGGCACACGGTTATTATTCGATCAACTACTGTCAGCACAACAAATCACGCCGGCATCCATCAAAGGATATCAGCAGGAAGAATTTACCCATATGGCCGTAGCAGCGATGATAGCTAGTGGCGCCGCCGATTGTGGTTTTGGTATTGCCGCAGTGGCCGATAAATTTGCTTTGGATTTTTTGCCTATCTGCGAAGAGCATTATTGCCTGGCGATCCCGACTAACCGCTTGCTAACTGAGCCGGTTCAGGCATTGCTTAATTCGCTTAAAGCACCCAACTGGCGTCAATCATTAGCAGGTCTTGCCGGTTATGATTTGAGCCAGTCAGGTCAAATGGTCGGTTTTGCAAACATTTTTGGTCGCTGATTTCTCAGGAAGGGTGTCGCTGCCAGTGACCGGATTTACCGCCGGCTTTTTCCTCTAATTGAATATCGGTCATGACCATACCGCGATCCACCGCCTTACACATATCGTAAATCGTTAATAGGGCAACTTGTACCGCCGTCAGCGCTTCCATTTCGACACCAGTCTGTCCGGCTGTCGCTACCGTGACTTCGCAATTGACGGCATGATTTAGAAGGTCAATTTTGAATTCAACAGCCACATTGGTCAGCGCCAAGGGATGACATAAAGGGATCAAATCGCTGGTTTTTTTGGCCGCCATAATGCCCGCGATCCGAGCAATACCCAGTACATCGCCTTTTTTATGATTACCCTGCTCAATAAGCTGTATGGTTTCCGGTAACATGACAATTTTGCCACTGGCGAGCGCACGGCGCTGCGTCACGTTCTTAGCGCCGACATCGACCATATGCGCTTCACCGGCCTGATTAAAATGCGTTAATTCCGACATGGTCAGTGTTATCCTTTAGTTTTAACTAATCGCAACAATAAACCGATGCCTATTCAAGTCAAATTTTTTGCCAGTTTGCGTGAACAATTGGGCCGCAGTGAATCCGAAATCGCTGCTGTCGGTACCGTCGCTGAAGCCTGGCAACAAGCGACCGAGGGTGAACCATTACCAGAGCGCATTCTGGTCGCTGTTAATCTCGATTATGCAACGCTGGACAGCGCTGTTAAAGACGGCGATGAAGTGGCCTTTTTCCCTCCGGTGACCGGTGGCTGACATGGCCACGCAAATTCTTAACGACGATTTTTCGCCTTATCAATGGCTCAGTGAATTCAGTCAGCAATTACCTGCTGGTCAAAGCGGTGCGGCTGCGAGCTTTATCGGTACCATGCGCGACTTTAATGATGATGCCAGTGTGACACAGATGACGCTGGAACATTATCCGGCAATGACCGAAAACTATCTGCAAAAACTTGAGCAACAAGCACGCGATAAATGGCCGCTGGATCAATGTTTAATTGTGCACCGGGTCGGCGATATTCAGCCCGGCGATGCTATTGTACTGATTGGTTGTTGGTCAGCACATCGCCGCGCTGCTTTGGATGCCTGCGCCTGGCTGATTGAAGAACTCAAATACAACGCGCCGTTCTGGAAAAAAGAACAGCGCCCGGATGGCGAACACTGGGTGAGTGAAAATACAGACGGCAACTAGGAGGCCTATATGATAACCGCGCTTTATGCCAGTTTGGCGGCTTTGTTAATCGTCAAATTATCGCTGGCTGTAATTGCATTACGCCGTAAACACAAAGTCCGACTGGGCGATGGCGGCGTTGAGGAATTACAAACCGCCATTCGTATTCAGGCCAATGCGATCGAATATATTCCAATCACGCTGCTTCTGATTTTATTGTTAGAAATGGCGAATGTGTCTCTGTGGATCATTCATCTTGCCGGCATCACATTACTGATCGGTCGGCTGATTCACGCCGCAGGCCTGAAACATCAGGATGTAAAAAAACGTGTTCTGGGCATGAAAATGACATTGTTTCTGATCATTGTCTTGGCTGTTTTGAATATTGTTTATCTGGGGATGGGCTATTTCAGCGTCTGGTTGAGCGCTCAATAAGCATTTTCATCATCCAATCCCAGTTCATGCCAGATGTCGTCAATGCGTTTGACAACAGCCGGATCTTTTTCAATCGGACGACCCCATTCACGGTTCGTTTCGCCGGGTAATTTATTGGTGGCGTCCATACCCATTTTTGAGCCTAAACCCGAA
>JAWWAG010000043.1:0-15238 GCA_033721795.1 Methylophaga sp.
CGCAATATCGTTACTACCGCATCGGTGTCGGTCAGAGAATCATCGACTATCAATAAACGCAATATGCCTTCAGCTCTTGCCACGCTGGTCACCTTCGCTAAGTTGTGCCGGTTTTACCGGACGGCTGCCCTCGAGTCGCGTCATTGCCTCGGCCATCCACGATTCAACTTGTTGATTGATGCTGGCGGCTGACTGACCTTGCGTCGTTATCTTAGCGCCAATTTGCATTTTAATCACACCCGGTTTTTTCAAAAACCCACGTTTCGGCCAGAAATGTCCTGCATTATGCGCAACCGGTACTACCGGTACCTGCGCTTCTACCGCCAAACGTGCACCACCAATACCAAACCGACCCATGCTACCAACAGGCATCCGGGTCCCCTCAGGGAAAACCACCACCCAGGCACCGGATGCCAGCCGCTCTTTCCCCTGTTCAATTACTTGGGCCAATGCTTTGCGGCCGGCTTTACGGTCAATGGCAATTGGATTTAATGATGCCAGTCCCCAGCCAAAAAATGGCAGCCAGAGTAATTCGCGTTTCAACACCCAGACCTGGGGCGGAAAAACGGCCTGCAAAGCCAGCGTTTCCCATGCTGATTGATGTTTACAGAGAATCACGCTAGGCTCATCAGGAATTAATTCGCGGCCTTCAACTTCCAGTCTGATACCACAAATAAGCTTTAGCAACCAGATATTCCAGACAGCCCAACGGCTGATAATCCGGTAGCGTAATCTAAACGGTAATGGCCAGAGCAGCACGCCGAGACAAGAAAACACCACAGCGCTGGTACTATAAATAATAAAAAACAGTGTGGAGCGCAGCCAAATCATCAAACTGATGGCTCCAACAACGCCTCTACCACCGCCGCCAAATCATCATAAACTGGCAGACTATCTGCGACGCCTGCCGCTTCGGTTGCAGCACCTTTACCCGTCCGGACTAAAATTGGCCGGGCACCGGCTGCTTGGGCAGCTTCAATATCACGCAGCGAATCCCCTACTGCCGGTACATGCTCCAGGCCAACACGCAGACGATGCGCCAGGTCATTAAATGATCCGGGGCTAGGTTTACGACACTGACATTGATCATCTGGGCCATGCGGGCAAAACATGATTGCCTCAATTCGCCCGCCCACCTGCGATAACATACGGCGCATTTTACTGTGAATGCGGTTAAGCATTTCTATATCCAGTAATCCGCGTGCAATCCCGGACTGATTGGTGATTACCACCACCCGAAAACCGGCATAATTGAGACGGGCAATCGCTTCCAGACTGCCATCGATCGGCTCCCATTCAGCCGGCGACTTTATAAAATCGTCCGAATCGTGATTAATCACCCCATCGCGGTCCAGAATAATCAACGACATGGCAGCCTCCGCTTATTGTTGCAGACAGGAAATATCGGCAACACCGATAAATAATGCCCGGGTTTGATTAAGCAATGCCAGACGATTATCACGCACTGCCGGATCGTCGGCCATCACCATGACATCATCAAAGAATTTATCAATGCTGTCACGCATAGTCGCCAAATGCTTTAATACTGCCGAATAATCAGCCTGTTGCATTAAAGGCGCCACTGTTTGTTGCACTTGCATTACCAGCGCTGCCAAATCCTGTTCTGCCTTATCACTAAATAAATCAGCTTTAAGACCTAGCGGTTGATCATAAGCACTATTTTTCCGGAGAATATTATCGATCCGTTTATTAGCAGCCGCCAGCGCTTTCGCCTCCGGCAAAGACCGGAAACCACTGACCGCTTCCAGTCGCTGCATAAAATCAAGTGGCCGGCTTGGCGCCACCACCAGCACCGCCTCAAATGTATCAACGGTATAACCGTTATCCAGAATATACCCGCGTAGCCGTTCAAACATATAACCCTGAACTTGTTCGGCAGCAGCTTTTTCAGTGAGCTTATCAGCAAAGTTTTCGGCAGAGATTTTCAGCAATTCGTTGATGTCCAAATCCAGCTGCTTTTCGATAATAATGCGTAACGCGCCTAATGCAGCACGCCGCAAAGCAAAAGGATCTTTGGCACCGGTTGGCGGCTGGCCAATACCAAACAAGCCCACCAGCGTATCAAGTTTTTCAGCCAGACTCAGTGCCTGGCCAATACCGCCCCCCGGTAAATCATCACCGGCAAACCGCGGCATATATTGCTCATCAAGTGCATTAGCAACCGCGACTGACTCGCCATCAAGCGTCGCATAATTACGGCCCATAATGCCCTGTAATTCCGGAAACTCACCGACCATTTCGGTTAATAAATCACACTTTGCCAATTCGGCGGCGCGCTCGGCTTGCGCCGGATCAGCACCGATTTTTTCCGCAATAACGGCAGCCAGCTTGGCCACCCGCTGCGATTTATCGTAGACCGTGCCCAGCTTATTTTGGAAGACAATGGTTTTTAACTGTTCTTGTCTTGCCGATAAAGGCTGCTTGCGATCGGTATCCCAGAAAAATGCCGCATCACTCAGTCGCGGCCGGATTACCCGTTCATTACCGGCAATAACCTGCGCCATATCGCGACTTTCGATATTGCTGACTGTGATAAAATTCGCTAAGAGCTGATCAGGTTTGGCTTGAACGGGAAAATATTTCTGGTGGCCCTGCATCGACGAAATCAATGCCTGAGGTGGCAATTCCAGAAAGCGTTTATCAAAACTGCCGGCAATGGCAACAGGCCACTCCACAAGGCCAGTGACTTCATCCAGCAGTTCTTTATCAATAATTGCTTCACCACCGAGCGAGCTGGCCAATTCTTTTACCTGACCAAGAATGGCTTCACGCCGCGCGTTAAAGTCAGCCATCACATGGCCTTCGGTTTCCAGTTGTGGTGCATAACTGCGGGCACTGTTAATGCGAATCGGCTTCGGATGATGAAAGCGGTGACCATAAGAAATGCGATCGGCTTGCGTGTCAAGAATGGTTGCCGGCACCACTTCATCACCAAGCAACATCACCAGCCAGTGCACCGGCCGGACAAATTCAGCAGAGGAATCGCCCCAGCGCATCCGTTTGGCGATCGGTAAAGCATCCAATGCCTGCTGAATGATCTGCGGCAATAGTTCAGCTGCGGATTGACCTGCCTGTTGCTGACGATACACCAGCCATTTGCCTTTATCGGTTTCAAGCGTTTCCAACGCATCAACTTCTACGCCACAGGACCTGGCAAAACCTTGTAACGCTTTACTGGGATTGCCTTCATCATCAAATGCCGCTGTCACTGCCGGACCGCGCTTTTCAATTTGCCGATCCGCTTGCTGGGTTTCTAAATCATAAATGGTGACTGCCAGACGTCTTGGCGCTGCATAAGCCTTAGTAACCGAAAAGCTTAATTCAGCCGCGTTCAGTCCCTGCTCAATACCGCCTATTAATGCGCAGCTCAAAGTGCCCAGTGTCGTTGGCGGCAGCTCTTCGGTACCGAGCTCAAATAAAAAGTCCTGCTGGCTCATGCGCTGGCCTCCTGCTTGACCAACATCGGAAAGCCCAATGATTCACGGCGGTCAAAATAAGCCTGAGCCACAGCCCGTGCCAACGTACGCACCCGCAAAATAAAGCGTTGCCGCTCTGTCACTGAAATCGCTTTGCGGGCATCGAGTAAATTAAAGGTATGTGATGCTTTGAGCACCATTTCATAGGCGGGCAATGGCAGACCGGCGGCAATCATGCGTTCACTCTCGGCTTCACAGGTATCAAATAAGTTAAATAAATGCTCAGTATTGGCATGCTCGAAATTATAAGCCGACATTTCGACTTCATTTTGCAGAAACACATCACCATAAGTGACTTTACCGAGCGGACCATCAGCCCAGATGAGGTCATAAACACTCTCAACGCCCTGTAAATACATGGCGATGCGTTCAAGACCGTAGGTGATTTCGCCGGTGACCGGTTTGCATTCCAGACCACCTACCTGTTGGAAATAGGTGAACTGGGTAACTTCCATCCCATTCAGCCAGACTTCCCATCCCAGCCCCCAGGCGCCCAGAGTGGGTGATTCCCAGTTATCTTCAACAAACCTAATATCATGGATGGTGGTGTCCAGCCCAAGCATCCGTAGCGAGCCCAGATACAGATCCTGAATATCCAGTGGCGACGGTTTAATCACTACCTGAAACTGATAATAGTGTTGTAAGCGGTTAGGATTATCGCCATAACGACCATCGGTCGGCCGGCGTGATGGCTGAACATAGGCTGCACTCCATGGCTCCGGGCCAATAGCACGCAAAAAGGTAGCGGGATGAAACGTCCCGGCACCGACTTCCATATCATAAGGCTGCAGTAATACACAGCCTTGCTCTGCCCAATATTGTTGCAGGCGCAGAATCAGTTCCTGAAAGGTTTTTGGCGTAGCTGCCGGCACCGCAGGCTCAGTCATCACAGTTCTCTTTTCAGTCGAAATTTAAAATGCGTCGATTATAGCGAATATGGGCACTGCTTGTAGAGTTGCCGATCACTGTCAGACAGTGTGGCAACAACAATTTACCGGCAACGATACGGTACAATACAGGCAACTTTTCACAGGAAACAGCAGCCTATGACCCGACGTATTGGCATCGTGATGGATCCGATTGGGGCCATTAACACCAAAAAAGACAGCAGCCTTGCCATGTTGCTCGCTGCTCAGGCACGCGGCTGGCAGATTTATTATATGCAGCAGTCAGATGTATTTTTGCGCGATGGACAGGTGCTGGCATCAATGGCGGCATTAACGGTACAAGACGATCCTTATGACTGGTTTCAGCTTGGGGATGCGCAAATTGCACCACTGCACTCGTTGGATGCCATATTAATGCGCAAAGATCCACCGTTCGATATGGAATATATTTATAGCACCTATTTGCTTGAACAAGCCCAGTCAAAGGGATCATTGATTGTCAACGACCCGCAAAGCCTGCGTGATGCCAACGAAAAATTATTTACTGCCTGGTTTCCTCAGTGCTGCCCACCGACCCTCGTGACCCGGCAAAAATTACTGATGCGTGAATTTCAGGCAGCGCATGGCGATATCATTATTAAACCGCTGGATGGCATGGGCGGCGCTTCGATATTCCGGGTAATGCAGGGCGACCCCAATTTTTCGGTCATTGTTGAAACGCTTACTGAAAACGGCAGTAAATCAGTCATGGTTCAGCAGTATTTACCGGCTATCAAAGACGGTGATAAACGTATTTTGCTGATTAATGGTGAACCAGTCCCTTATGCGCTGGCGCGGATCCCGGCCGATGGCGAAACCCGAGGTAATTTAGCAGCCGGCGGCCGAGCTGAAGGCCGGGAACTGACTGAACGGGATCGCTGGATTTGCAGTCAGGTTGGCCCCAAATTACGTGAAAAAGGCCTGCTGTTTGTCGGCCTCGATGTCATCGGTGATTATCTGACCGAAATTAATGTCACCAGTCCAACCTGTATTCGTGAACTGGATCGCTTGTTTAACCTGGATATTGCCGGTGATTTAATGACTGCCATTGAGAAACAACTATGCGCTTGATGAGTTTAATTTTGCTCAGTCTGTGTCTGCTCGCAGCCTGCGCTGAAAAGCCGGCACAAACTGCCAAAATTTATGCCTTTGGCACTGAAATCGATATCAGCATTTATGGTGAAGACGAAGCTACTTTTGAGCAGGCTGTAAGCCAGCTCGAGGACACATTTTCTGACGTCAATAATTTGTGGCACGCCTGGCAGCCCAGCATGTTGACCCGCATTAATGATGCAATTTCCACAGGGGAAAAAATCGCTGTCGATGACAATGTCGCCGGCGTTATTGGTCAGGCGCAACAACTGGCGCGCGACAGTAATCATTTATTTAACCCAGCGGCAGGGCAATTGTTTACTCTTTGGGGTTACGAACAGGATGATTGGTTTGAATCACGACCACCGCCTGCCCAGGCCAAGATTGATGAATGGCTGGCTGCCAATCCCACCATGGACGATATTGTGATCGAAAACGGCCAATTACACAGCATCAATCCGATGGCCAAATTGGGATTTGGTGGTTTTGCCAAAGGCTATGCCGTGGATGCAGCCATTAACGTATTGAAAGCCGAAAATATAGATAACGCCATTGTTAATATCGGCGGCGATTTACGGGCGATCGGTCAACATGGCAATCGGCCATGGAATATCGGCATTCGTCATCCACGTCAGGATGGCGTGCTGGCCTCGGTGACCGTCAAAGACGATGAAAGCGTGTTCAGTTCCGGTGACTATGAGCGTTATTTTGAATACCAGGGCGAACGTTATCCGCATATCATGGATCCCCATACCGGTTATCCGGCTGATCAGGCAATGTCGGTGACGGTCATTGACAATAACGCGGCGCGCGCGGATGCCTCAGCAACGGCATTATTCGTCGCCGGCGATGACTGGCCGCAATTGGCTGCCAAAATGGGCTTAAAACATGTCATGTTAATGACCGATGAAGGTATTCTGGAAATGAGCCCGGCTATGGCGCAGCGAGTCAAACTCATCAGTTATCAGGATGAGCCGGTATTACGCGACATTCCCTGATTTGAGCTGATTTTATGGATAACTACAGCAACGACCGTCTGATTTTCACCCTGCTATTTTCGGTGATTATTCACGTTGCGGTGATCCTTGGCGTCAGTTTTAATGTGTTTTCGCCGGCGACCAACGCACCGGTTAACAATCTGGATATTACGCTGGTCAAACAGCAAACCTTACAAGCACCTGAAGAAGCTGATTTTCTGGCACAGGCAGATAATGAAGGTGGCGGTGAACTGGATACGCCGACACCCGAACCAACACCGGACTTACCGATACCGTTAGCAGAAGACAGTCCGGCCTCGCCACCCCCGGTAGAAATAGCCGAAACCGAACCTTTAGAGCCGGTGCCACTGGTGACACCGCCAGCCATATTACCAGAACCCGAACCGGCTGCTGAACCTCTGCCAGAGCCTGAATCGCCACCGGACCCTCAAACCGAACCTGACACAAAACCTGAACCCAAGCCGGAAATCGCTGATGAAAAAATCACCCGTGAAACCGCCGAGCGCAAGGTAGAAAGTGCTGAAGCCGAAACAGAAACACTGGAATCTGCCGAACAAGCTACAGCGCCCGAAGCGCAACGGCTCAGTGCTCAGCAAATGATGGCGCAGGCACGCAGTGAAATCAGCAGTCTGCAGGATCAATTGGCCAGAAGCAGCAAAGCGCTTAGCGAACGGCCGAAAAAACGCCGGATTTCTGCAGCGACCAAGGAGTTCGCTGCAGCTGCCTATATGCGGGCTTGGGAAATGAAAGTCGAACGCATCGGTAATATGAATTATCCACAGGAAGCCCGCGAAAAAAGCATTAATGGCAGCCTGATGTTATCCGTTGATATTCGTCCTGATGGCAGCGTGCCGGCCGAAGGCATCGTCGTTTCCCGATCATCAGGCCATAAAGTACTTGACGATGCCGCCGTCAAAATTGTCCGGCTCGGCGCGCCCTATGCCAACATTCCCGATGATGTCCTTAAGGACAACGATATGCTGACCATTATCCGCACCTGGAAATTTGAAAGTCAGCGGGGTCTGTCAGCGCGTTAGGCATAAACATAGTCCCTGATTTGTGCTTCTGATTTCTGGATCAGGTTTTTGGTCAGTGTAAGGCTGATGAGTTTCTGTGTGGTATGGCCAATTTGCTGACGCAATAAGCCCATAAATCCTGACGGCGCGACAATCACCAAATCATTAAAATCACCACTGACTCGGCCGGCCTCTAAACGCTCACTTAATGATTGCGCAAATTTTTGCGCCTCCAGTTTCTGGGGATCGGTATGCGGTTCCAAGGCGTGTTGACTAGAGCCCCGGGCATTACGTCCAGGACGGTCTGATACCAGATCATGATTCATGCTCCGACTGGCCATATTCACTAAATCATCAATTTCAATCAAAGGCTGATTCTTACTATCGACGGCAAAGATTCTTGCCCGGCTGCTTTCAGCAACCACGATCCATTTTTGCTTCATCTTGCCACTCCTTAAAAAGGCCTAACTTAATGAACTTTTTTGCGATTACTGCAATTTGATTATGCGCCCGATTGTTTACAGTTGCATCATTCGCCGGCCAATAATTGATAACCCAGTTGTGCTTTATTAACAGGATTATCCTGTAAAGGCAGATGCTGCTTTAATTCCCGGGCAAATTGTTTGAGAACTTCCAAATCACCATGGCGTAATTCCAGTTCTACCTCGTGGATCGGCGTTTCCGCATCCGCGGTTTTGACCCGGCCCTGATCATAGGCAAGCTCAATATGGGTGCCGTCAACATCCAGATCCCAGGTCACACGGGTGAATTCCGTACTGAAAATACAGCGTAATTGATTCCATAGCCCCGTGTCATCAACGATGGGGGCAAGTGGCGTTTGCCGAAGCAACGCTTTATCAAACTCACCGCTTAACAAAGGCTGATCCCACTCTTCACGTTGATGTAAACCGTCTTTGACCTGACCGGCATTTTTAACCGTTTGCAGCCACTGGCCTTCAACTTTTCGTAGCCGCAGCGCAATACGCCTTTCGCGTAATGCGAAATTCGGCGTATCAAAATAATCCGTGCGCAAAGACTGGGTTTTACGGCTGGTCACCTTGTCTTGCAACCAGTCCAGCGCATGCAAGTCCAGCGGCGCACCGCTGACCGATAATTTTATTTCCTGTTCCAGACTCATTTCAGTAATTGCTTCAGATAATGACCGGTATGCGAATGTGTATCTTGCGCCACTTGTTCCGGCGTGCCAACCGCGATGATTTTACCACCACCTGACCCGCCTTCCGGCCCCATATCGATGATCCAGTCAGCCGTTTTAACGACATCCAGATTGTGCTCGATAACAACGATGGTATTGCCACGATCCCGCAGGTGATGCAGTACTTTCAGCAATTGTTCGATATCAAAAAAGTGCAGGCCGGTAGTCGGTTCGTCGAGTATATATAAGGTTTTGCCAGTATCGCGTTTTGACAGTTCCTTGGCCAATTTGACCCGCTGGGCTTCACCTCCTGACAGGGTAGTCGCATTCTGCCCCAGCTTGATATAAGTCAGACCGACATCGATCAACGTTTGCAGTTTTTTGGCGACCACCGGAATATTCTCAAAAAATACATTGGCATCTTCAATGGTCATATCCAGCACTTCGGTGATGGTTTTGCCTTTGTAGCGAATATCCAGGGTTTCGCGGTTATAGCGCTGACCTTTGCAAACATCGCAGGGCACGTAGATATCTGGCAAAAAGTGCATTTCAACTTTAATCAGGCCGTCACCCTGACAGGCCTCACAGCGACCGCCTTTAACGTTAAAGCTAAACCGGCCCGGCCCGTAACCACGCGAGCGAGCTTCCGGTGTGCCGGCAAATAATTCACGGATCGGAGTAAATAAACCGGTATAGGTAGCAGGGTTTGAACGCGGCGTGCGGCCAATCGGACTTTGGTTAATCGCCACGACTTTATCAAGCTGATCCAACCCCAGAATTTCGGTATGCGGCGCCGGTTCGTCGGAAGCACCATTTAACGTTTTTGACGTTAATTTCAACAATGTTTCATTAATAAGCGTCGATTTACCGCTACCCGAAACACCAGTGACGCAGGTCATCAGACCAATCGGTATATCAACATCAACATGTTGCAGATTATTGCCACAAGCGCCGCGCAGGCCAATCACTTTGCCTGCATGGGCTTTCTGGCGTTTTTCCGGCACGGCAATCTTAAGACGACCGGATAAATATTTACCGGTCAGCGAATTTTCACTGCTCATAATATCGGCAGGCGTGCCCTGGGCGACAATTTCACCCCCATGAACGCCGGCACCGGGACCAATATCCAGCACATAATCGGCGCTTCGAATGGCATCTTCGTCATGTTCGACGACAATCACGGTATTGCCCAAATCACGCAGTCTCGTCAACGTCGCCAGCAATCGGTCATTATCGCGCTGATGCAAACCAATCGACGGTTCATCAAGGATATACATAACCCCAACTAAACCAGCACCGATTTGACTGGCAAGGCGAATCCGCTGCGCCTCACCACCGGATAGGGTTTCAGCGCTACGTGCCAGATTCAGATAATCAAGGCCAACATTAACCAGAAAGCTCAGCCGTTCGCCGATTTCACTGACAATTTTGTCGGCAATTTCACCTTGTTTACCCGGTAGTTTTAATTCTTCAAAAAAGCGTTTGGCTTCACCAATCGGCAGACTGGTGATCTCCGGCAAATTTGCTTGTTGAATAAATACATTACGAGCGGCTTCCGTCAGCCGGGCACCATGACACTCCGGGCAAGCGCGCACCGAATGAAATTTGGCCAGTTCATCACGGACACTGCCCGATTCCGTCTCATGATAACGGCGCTGCAAATTAGGCACGATGCCTTCAAAGACATGCTTGCGGCTGACCCGCTTGCCGCGGTCGCTGAAATAACTGAAATCAATCTCTGTGCGGCCGCTGCCATAGAGAATCACTTCCCGTACATTTTCCGGCAGATCCTCAAACGGTGTATCCAAATCAAATTGAAAATGTGCCGCCAGTGACATCAACATCTGATAATAATAGGCATTACGGCGGTCCCAGCCACGAATCGCGCCGGCTGCCATACTTAATTCCGGATGCGCGACCACCCGCGCAGGATCGACAAACTGTTTCATGCCCAGACCATCACAAGTCGGGCAGGCGCCGGCAGGATTGTTAAACGAAAACATCCGCGGCTCGAGTTCAGTGATCGAATACCCACATTCACTACAGGCAAACCGCGCCGAAAACAGCGTGACATCGCCGTCATCGTCCATGGACACCACTTTGGCGACACCATCAGCAAGCTTTAACGCAGTTTCAAAGGATTCCGCCAAACGTTGCTGAATATCTTCGCGAACTTTAAAGCGATCGACCACCGCTTCAATCGTGTGTTTTTTACGTAGTTCCAGTTCCGGCGGACTGTCTAGTTCAATGATTTCGCCATTGACCCGGGCCCTTACAAACCCCTGCGCTCGCAGACCTTCCAAAACATCACGATGTTCACCTTTACGATCCTGAATGACCGGTGCCAGCAGAATCAGTCGTTTACCCTCTGGCATCGTCAATACCGTATCGACCATCTGACTGACCGTTTGCGCAGCCAGTGGCAGATGATGTTGTGGACAACGTGGCTCACCGGCACGGGCAAACAGCAAACGCAGATAATCATAGATTTCGGTAATGGTGCCGACGGTGGAACGGGGATTATGCGAGGTTGACTTCTGTTCAATAGAAATCGCCGGGGATAAACCCTCTATATGATCGACATCAGGCTTTTCCATCATTGATAAAAACTGCCGAGCATAGGCCGACAATGACTCTACATAGCGGCGTTGCCCTTCAGCATACAAGGTATCAAAGGCTAATGAAGACTTGCCCGACCCCGACAGGCCAGTAATGACAATCAGTGAGTCACGCGGCAGGTCGACGTCAATGTTCTTCAAATTATGGGTACGGGCGCCGCGAATGCTGATTTTTTTCATGCAAGTTCCGTAGTAAAATCAAACGGATCAATATACTCTGTCCCGCTATCATGACGCAAAAACAAACCGTAACGGCCGCACTAAGCGGGTCGGAAAAACGTACCATTTCGGGCTTATCGCTGATATTTGCGCTGCGCATGCTCGGCTTATTTATGATCCTGCCGGTGTTTTCGCTGTCTGCGCAGCAATACAGCCATAGCACCCCCCTGTTAATAGGTTTGGCCATTGGTGCCTATGGTCTGACGCAAGCCCTGCTGCAAATTCCATTTGGCATGTTGTCTGACCGGATTGGTCGCAAAAAGGTCATTTTTTTCGGATTATTTTTATTCGCGCTGGGCAGTGTATTAGCTGCCATCGCTGACTCTATTTATACCGTGATTGCCGGCCGACTTTTACAGGGCAGTGGCGCGATTGCCGCGGTCGTCATGGCCTTAACCGCTGATTTAACCCGCGATCAACATCGCACCAAAGCCATGGCAGCCATTGGCATCAGTATTGGCTTATCATTTTCGGTGGCACTTGCCAGCGGCGCTGCTTTGGAAAACTGGCTCGGGCTGGCCGGTATTTTCTGGGCCACCGCCATCATGGCAATGCTGGGCATGGTGGTATTGAAATGGTGGGTGCCAACGCCGCATCGCCGTCAGGTTCATCAGGAAATGAAACCGGCGAGAGCGCAGCTTAAAGCTGTTATCGCCAACCGGCCGATTATGCGCATGGTATTGAGTATTCTGATTTTACATTTACTACTAACGCTGAGCTTTTTTGCACTGCCAATTGCCTTGCAGGATTTTGCCGGCATTGCCAAAGCCGATTTAGCGCAAACCTATCTACCGATCTTATTGCTGGCCTTTGTCACCATGGTGCCGTTTATTTTACTGGCCGAAAAGCGCCGGCAGATGAAGACGGTGTTTCTCGGCGCCATTACAGTGTTGGCCATTGCCCAGTTGGGTTGGGCATTGCAGCCCGGTTCACTGCCACTATTACTGGTTTGTTTATGGCTGTTTTTTACCGCCTTTAATGTACTGGAAGCCGGCCTGCCATCCATGATGTCCAAGCTCAGTCCTTTGCAGCATAAAGGTACGGCGATGGGCGTTTATTCAAGTGCGCAGTTTATTGGCGCGTTTCTCGGTGGTGTTCTCGGCGGTGTGATTTATAGTGTTGGCGATATCAGCTGGATCTTTTTTTCAGCGTTCTCCCTGTGTCTGTTGTGGTTTCTGGTGATGTGGCCAATGCAGTCACTGACCCATTTCAGTAACCGGATCATTCCACTGGCCGGTTTAACCGCAGCCAATGCTGACCACTATCAAAGCCGGTTGGAAGCGATTCCTGGTGTAGTAGAAACTATTTTGGTGGTCGATGATCAGCTTGCTTATGTGAAATTTCTCGCCGATGATATCGACCTGAACGCATTGGAATCCGTCGCCTGATTCTGCGTAAAATGACGCAAACTCAAGAACAAAGGAACAAATCATGTCAGTAAACAAAGTTATTCTGGTTGGCCGTCTGGGCGTAGATCCGGAAAGCCGCTCATTCCCAAACGGTGGTTCTATCTGCAATCTGCGTATTGCCACTTCAGAAACCTGGCGTGATAAACAAACCGGTGAACGTCAGGAACGCACCGAGTGGCATCGCGTTGTTTTACGCAATAAACTCGGTGAAATCGCCCAGCAATATTTACGTAAAGGTTCGCAGGTTTATATTGAAGGCCGCATCCAGACCCGTAAATGGCAAAATCAACAAGGCCAGGATCAATACACCACTGAAATCGTCGGCAATGAAATGACTATGCTCGACAGTAAAGGTGGCAGTAGCGGCGGTGGTGACAGCAGCTATGACCAGGGCCAGAACCGGCCACAACAACAAAATAATCAGAATAATGCCCAACCGGCTTCGGCATCTGCCGGCCCCGACTATGGCGGCGGTGATGCCGATTATTACGATGATGATATCCCGTTCTAGCCTTCCACCACCGGATAAAACATCAAGCCCTGCCCAGCAGGGCTTTTTTTATGGCTTAAGCCTTGCTGTCAGGCCGGTTCAGTGGGAGGATGCAAGGGTTTATTTATCTTTCATATCCACCCCTGCTGGCGGCTATTTTTGTGTCCGGCAAGGCGGAAAGCGCGCTGTGTAGTTATTCTACATCAGCGATTGACAACGCAGATGGGCGAAAAAATAGTCTCAGACCTTCGGGTTGTGGCTGAAAAGGCGCCACTACGCTACTTGTTATTTTTTAAAAAAACTAAACGGCTCTCCTCGCGCCTTGATTGCCGCTTTTTCAACTCACAACAGCGGTGGAGATGATAAACAAACAAGCCCTAACATACGCAAGAGAAACTTATGCAACACAAAATCAAACAAACCTCAGTCAGACCCCTTCGCACGCTGAACCTGTTATCCCAGGAAGAAATCCGCCGCCTCAGTAATCCCGGCGAAGACCTGCACCGTTTATTTCGCAACTGTGCACTGGCCATCCTCAATACCGACAGCCACGAAGATGATGCCGAGGAGATTTTTAATAAATTTGCCGACTTTGATATCCGCCTGATACCCCAAGAACGAGGCATCTTGCTGCAAATCGACAATGCGCCGGCACAATCCTTCGTGGGTGATACCCTGATCCGCGGTATCCAGGAACATTTATCATCAGCGCTGCGCGATATTGTTTATACCGACTTTAAAATTCTCTCCCAGCAACCGGAAACCTCTGAACAAATCACCGACAGCGTGTTTATGATTCTGCGAAATGCCAATGTCGTGCGACCGGATATGCCGCCCAATATGGTGGTCTGCTGGGGTGGACATTCGATTCCACGGCTAGAATACGATTACGCAAAGCATGTAGGGTATGAACTGGGCCTGCGCGGTCTGGATATCATTACCGGTTGCGGTATCGGCGCGATGAAAGGCCCGATGAAAGGTGCCGCTGTGGGCCATGCCAAACAACAAATCAAAACCGGCCGTTATATCGGTATCAGCGAACCGGGCATTATCGCCTCAGAATCCCCCAATGCGATTGTAAATGAGCTGGTCATCATGCCGGATATTGAAAAACGCCTGGAAGCGTTTGTCAGGCTCGGCCATAGCTTTATTGTCTTTCCCGGTGGTGTGGGCACCGTAGAAGAAGTGTTTTATTTGCTGAGTATTTTGCTGCACCCGGATAATAAACAGGGCATTCCGCTGATTTTTGCCGGCCCGGACAGTTGTCGGGAATACTTTGCGACGCTGGATAAATTTCTGAAAAGCTGTCTTGGTGACGATATCAGTAATTTGTATGAAATCATTATCGGCGAACCGGATAAAGTTGCCCAGCGCAGCCGTGAAGCCGTGTCCGGTGTACAACAGGCACGCAGGAAAAATGAAGATGCCTATTACTACAACTGGCAACTCTATATCGATCCAATGTTGCAACAGCCCTTCATTCCGACCCATATCAATATGGCGCAATTAAGACTGTTTCCGGATATGCCCAAGCATGAACTGGCAGCGCAATTACGTGCAGCGTTTTCCGGTATTGTTGCCGGTAATGTGAAGGCCTTTGGTATTCGCCAGGTTGCCGAGCATGGTCCTTATCAAATCAACGGCGATCCGGCGTTAATGCGAGCCATCGATGATTTACTGCGTCAATTTGTCCGCGATCAGCGGATGAAACTGGGTCAGGATGCCAGCCGTTACCAGCCGTGCTACCAAATCATCAATCACTGATGCAGGTGAAATACCTTATTCATGATCAGCCAGCGGCCATCGATTTTCAGAAG
>JAWWAG010000044.1:0-15011 GCA_033721795.1 Methylophaga sp.
CCACTCAGCGTGTCAACAGCAGCAGAGGTTTCTTGGGCACCTTCGGCAGTGTGATCGGCAATCTGACTGATCTCAACAATGCCACGATTGATATCTTCGGCCACTGACGATTGCTGGTTGGCAGCGGTGGAAATTTGCGCGCTCATTTCATCCATTGTGCTGATCATCGCGGTAATGGTATCCAGCGCCGAACCGGCACTTTCTGCCATTTCGACACTGTTGCGGGCTTTTTCGCGACTATCGTTCATAACCTTAACGGCTTCACGGGCACCGACTTGCAAGCGACCAATCATTTCTTCAATTTCATGGGTTGAAGACTGGGTACGTGATGCCAAAGTGCGGACTTCATCAGCAACCACGGCAAAACCACGACCATGCTCACCGGCACGGGCAGCTTCGATCGCCGCGTTCAAAGCCAACAGGTTGGTTTGCTCGGTAATGCCGCGAATTACATCAACAATGGCACCAATGTTATTGATGTCTGATTCCAGGCTGCTAATCGTTTGGGCGGCTTTTTCAACTTCGCCGGCCAGTGAGTCAATAGATTGCATCGTTTGCAGAACAACTTTTTTGCCGGCTTTGGCTTCGTTATCAGCATTTCGGGCGGCCTCAGCAGCATTGGAAGCGGTGCGGGCGACTTCCTGAACCGAAGCAGTCATTTCATTCATGGCTGTCGCCACTTGATCCGTTTCTGCCTGCTGTTTCAGTACGCCATTAACGGTTTCTTTACTGATAACGGCCATGTTCTGTGTTGCGGTATTGAGTTGATCGACACCGCTTGTCAGGGTATGTACCAGATTGGCAACATTTTTGCGGGCGCTGTCGAGCTCAAACGCCATCCAGCTAAAGTCACTGCGACCCGAAATGACGATTTTTTGGGTCAAATCGCCTTTTTTAATGTTTTGAATACCGGTGACTAATGTGGTGGCACGCGCGTCACCAAAGCGGCCAATGACATGGGCAAGATACATAACAATCGCACTGGCAACAACAATATAACCCACCATTATTTGCCATTGCGTGGCACTGGCTAACTGCGCCGACTGGACGTACCAAAACAATAAAGCAAACAGTAATAAGCCAGTAATGCCGAGGCCGGCAATGAGATACATGCGTTTTCGCAGGGAATAATTTTCTAATTTAAACACGGCCGTCTCTCCAAATATGGCTGCTGCATATTATATTGTTTTTCTATGCGTACAAACTGACGCCGGTTGACTGTTCATTATTTTCTGTGGGCATATCCGCGATCAGTTCATCTTCTGTATCGTCTAATGCCACCGATACTTTAGCTAAATGCGCACTACCCGTACTGGTTTCGTCTTCAGAAGCCTGCTGTTCAGGGTGATCCTGCTGACCGACTTCACTGTGAGTCAGTGACAAACCATTTTCCGCCAGACTCTCTCTAAGTCTTGGCATTGATTGTTCCAATGCTTCACGTGTTGCAGCATTTTGTGCCAGGAAAGTCACACTGGCCTGATCGTTACTAATGTTCAAACGCACATCAACGGAACCTAAATTAGCCGGATTCAAACGCAGTTCAGCCTGCTGAACACCTTCACGGGCCATCCACACCACACGACTGCTGACCACACGTGACCAGGCAGCACTATTCAGCTGTGGCTGCACATCCATCGCTATTTGTGGCGCGCCCGCTGCACTGGTTTGTCCCGGCGCACTGGATGCCGGTGTTAATGCCGTAACCAGTCCAGATGCTGTCCGGTTATCTGGGCTGCGCTGTTGCCCTGGTTGAATCTGTCGAATCAATTCAGCAGCCTGACCATTGGGCTGCGCTTTATTTTCGCCGCCCAGTAACAAATTTTGCAGACTGGTTTTCAAAGTTTGCCCGTCACCATCTTCATTACTGGTTTTTTGGCTAATAGCCTGCAAAATATCGGCGCGGATAGCCGTTTGCGCCGCATTATCTTTTTTCAGAATATCGGCAAAACGGGTTTTACCATCAACGGTTTCGATATCACCCTCTGCATTTAATACCGGTGTCAGCTTTTGCAGGGAGTTTTTACTGGCAGTCTCTTCTGAATTTGGCTGTGCTTTGACATTGTCAGATAAAGTCATCGTGACTTTATCTGTTGCCGCATTTTGTATTGCCGGTGCCGCTACGGCAACCGTTACCGAAGATTCTGATGCTTCATCATGGTTATTATCTGTTTCGTTTTCAGCTGAATCAACCACTGTATCAGCTTCTAGGAATGTATCAGCTTCATAGGCCTCAACCTCTGTTGTCTTGTCTGCTGACTTGGCAGTCTCTGTTGATTGTTCTGTTTGCTCACTGTCAGCAGTCACATTTTTTTCTTTATCGTCAGGCGGCAACTTTTTGCCGTCTTCGCTGGCAGATACTGCCGCTTCATCCGATTTATCAGCAGCCTTATTAGGATTATCCTGCCGCTCGGCCGTTTTCTGAGCACGAATATCTCGGCCGCTATCGGCTTTATTATTGTCCTGCACCTGCTTTTCCAGGGCCTGACTAAAGCCATTGCCATCGTTGACCGATGCGGCTTTCGAAGTATTACTGGCAGATTTGCTGGCAGCAATCTCGGTTTTGATAGTTAGCACTGCATTCATTTATCGTCCTCATAGACTTTCCGGTATTCCTGCCAGAACTATGCAAAGCAGGTGCCAGATTTAGAATGAGGACGGATTATTCAAAGCTGATTGCAGTGCACTGCACAATAAACGCAGCTCAGCTAAATCATTCAGCAAATGTTGTGCTGCGGGTTCCCGGCTGGCGGTCATACTCAACTGTGTGATTAGCCGCTGTTGCTGTGACAGTAAATCGGCAATATGCGCCTGGATATTCGTATCGTTAACCTTAGCAATGGGCATGTTGACCGATGTCTTCTCAGCGGACACATCCTGCATCATAGCGTTGACATAATTCATCAATTGCCGCCAGGCAACACTGATTGCCTCAGCATTAGCTTTGGGCAGATGGTCATTAATTACTCCCATCCAGCAATCAGTAAACGGCTCAAACATTTCCGCTTTAACACCGTATTGCTGATGTCGTTCACCAAGTGCCATAAAATAACTTTCCAGCAAAGCCGGTTGATGCAAGTTTGTGACCAGCAAGGTGAATGCCGCCAATAATTTTTGCTGCTGGCCAGCCGGTTCCGCCTCCTTGAACAGGCTAAACAATTCCGGGGAATCAACTGCAAGACGCTGATAAAATTGCTCCGTAATCGATGGCCTCTTGGCCAATAACGCCGGGAAGCTGCTTTCAATCAGCGCAATCTGGTCTTTATCCGGAAACACTGACGTCGTCATTTGCTGGTTCTGCCGGCTAGTAAATCCTGAGCCAATGATTGGTAAACCGTCGTTTGCGCTTCATCGGCTTCGTAAATCATTGTGCGCAGCAGTCGCTTTGGGAAATACTGATTTAACATCGCCGCCAGTTGCTCAGCATAAGCGTTGCCCCGCGGCAAACGATTCAAACATAACCATACGCGCAACGGTTCGCTGCGCCGCTGACTGACCCGTCTAATAACCGGCAACATATTAAGCATGCCCTGCATGGCAGGCGCATCACCTGTCACCGGCAGCAACATATCTGATGCTGCCAGTACGGCATTACTGCCCAGCAACCCTGAAACCGCAGCACAGTCCAGTAATAACAAATCAAAATCAGCAAACTCACCGTCTGATAAACGGTTTAATAATTGCCGACCACGCGCCATCTTGTCTTTTTCGGCATGATCAAAGCTGGCCAGATCGACGCCGGTACCGATCAAGGTCAACTGATCGGTTATAGCCAGTGAGACTTCCGGCAATGTTAATGTGCCTTGCAAATATTCAGATAAACCAGGTTGTGTTGCCGGCACCTGGAAACTGCGGCTTAAATCTGCCTGCGGATCCATATCAATCAGCAAAACTGATTTACCCTGCGCTGTCAGGGCATAGGCAAGATTGGCGGTGATAAAGGTTTTGCCGACATCGTGCGTCTGATTCATGACGGCAATCACTCTGGGTTTTGCCGCCATCAGTGACCCTCCTCAAGCAAGTACTGTTTAAGTGTATGCACCATTAACAATTGATAGTCCCTGCCGCCAATCATTATCTGTTCATGTTCGGGAACGATATCGGTCAACTCGGCGACCTCGTCACTGAGCAAACCCAGTTGATGTTGTTCATCAATGTCAATCACCAGACAATTGCTGGCCGCTTCGGCAAGCTCCCCCCCCACTGCGGCCATATCCAGCAGCGGTAGCGCTTCACCGGCAAAATTGAATAATCCCACCACGCCTGACGAGGTATCCGGCAAAACCGCCCACGCAAAAGCGGATAACTGACAGACCAGCGCCTCAGCCGACAATGCGAAATTTTGCTGACCGCGGCTAAATAGCAGCCATTGTGCTGTCTGACTCATCGGCGTTCACCAAAAATAGTTTGCCATTGCAGCCATAACGCAGGTTGCGATCTGCCATCTGTCGCCAGGGCCAATACACCAGGAATTGACCGATAATGACGTTGTGCATTACTCAGCAAATACTCTGCCGCCGGCAACAGCGCATCCACTCGCAGCACCTGAAGCTGCTGCAGATCACCAATAATTACCAAGCGTGCCTCTTCAGGTGTCGACCCAGAGAGTTTAAAACGCTGCCTGATATCCCAGACCGGCAACCATTGCTGCTGGTAAGCGACAAATTCACCACGGCCATTGACATGCCGCAGTGTCTGATTGGCGGCGGGCAAATCGTCAATTATGCTGTTCGGCGACATTACATATAGTTGATCGGCAACTACCACCGGTTGCAGTACCTGCATAGTTTGCGACAGGGGGATGCTGATTTTAAATACACAGCATTGCCCTTTTTCTGACTTGACGCTGACCTGGCCCTGTAGTTGACCGATATGCTGACGCACCAGATCCAGCCCAATACCCCGACCCGATAACAAATCCGGCCCATTGGCAGTACTTAGTCCGGCCTGAAAAATCAATTCATCAATTGCTGTATCGTTTTTGCCGCCCGCAGCAGCGATAATTTTTTCGGTCTGCAAACCACCGCCATCATCATAAAATTCGAGCTTTAGTTGCATGTTCTGCAATGCGTGTTGAATGACAATTTTGCCAAGCGGCGGCTTGCCAGCAGTCAGTCGCATTTCAGGCGATTCAATGCCATGGGCGACAGCATTTCGCAGCAGCTGGATCAGCACATCACTGACAAACTCCAGCACCGGTGCCGGTAACCATAATGTCTCTTCTGGCAGCGTTAATTCCGCTTGTTTTCCCGTCTGTTTACAGATGGTTTGCAACAGGGAGGGCAATCGCTGATAGGCAACAGTCATAGGTTTGAGCATGAGCTTTTGCATCGCCAGATAATTCTGCGACTGCGCTAACTGCAATTGATCCAGACGGCTTTTTAGCGGAAGCGGCAATAACGCTGCAGCCTGTTGAAGCTCGTCCAGCCAGGCCGTTTGTTGCTGATGCCGTTTCATGATTGCTCTAAGTGGCTGCTGAAGCGTCGCAGGCGTTTGGATTGCGGCGTTTTTTCCGGTTGGAAACGGCTCTTTGGTTATGGGTGTAATCGTTAACGCACAGACATCCTTTACCCAGTCAAAAACCTGCCAAAGCGTTTGCACATCGACATCGGTTTTTAAGGTTATCTGCCAGCTTAAATACGGCTGACTTGCATCAAAATCAGCAAACTCCGGCAACTTAGCAGTGTCGGCCTGCACGCTCATTTCACCGAGCTGCTGTAATTGTTTGAGGTATTGCAGTGGGTCCTGTCCGTTGGCAAAAAAACCGGGCAGCGGTTTGAAATCAATCTGCCAAACTTGCTGCGCAACAGTTTCCGGTTTTGCCGGTAAATTAATGGTCGGTATTTTGGCAACATGCTTAAGGCTATGCAGCAACTCATGCAGCGTGCCCAGTGTTTGACTGACAACAACTGCCTGCGCGGGAGACAAACGCTCAGTTTGCTGATTTAACTGCGTTTCCAGCTGATGGCAACAATCAGCCGCGGCAGCTTCATCAAAGCTTAATGCCATGCCCTTTAACTGATGAAGTTGCCGCAGCATTTGACTGCGCCACTGTCCGTCATCGGGCCTGGCTTGTTGCCAGCCCTGCTCAATTTTGTGCAGCAGTTGTCTGCTTTCTTCAATAAATAATGCCGATTGGGCGGTCGCCTGTGCAGTCATGATCATGCCGGCTCAGTTCAGCAGCCTGTCGATGGTCATCAATAATTGTTGGGCATCGACCGGTTTTTTCAGCCAACCGGTGGCACCGGCAGCTTTACCCGCTTGTTTTTTTTCAACGGCCTCTTCAGTCGTCAGCAATAACATGGGCGTATGCTGATAAGCTGGATCGTCGCGCAAAGCGCTGATAAGTCCCGGGCCATCCAACAGCGGCATATTAAAATCACTGAGAATTAGATCGAAGGGATATTGTTTCGCCAGTTCAAACGCCATGCGACCGTCCTCAGCACTGACCACGCGGTGTCCGGCATTTTGCAGGGTAATCATCAACATTTGTCGTAAAGAAGCAGAATCATCAACGCTTAAAATGACTGCCATAGTGACTCCCTAATTGCTCTTTTCACTGCCAGCCAGTTCGAGGCCGGCAAGATCCAGAGCTTGTTGAACAGATTCCGGCAAAGGCTGCCAGTTCAGCGTTACCTGCAAACGTGCAGCCTCCCGGACGAAGCAGCACAGTAATTGTAAACCGGCGGTATCGATACGTGTTACTGCTCGCATGTCAATATTCAACACCCGGGCTTCGAGCAGCATACTCAACAATCGCAGGTAGCAATCTGGCGTTTCAGCAATGGTCAGCCGCGTGTCAAATTGTACTGTTTGTATTTTCGGCTCAGTCATACAGGTCTTATCGGCTGATAATGACTTTTCCGCAGTCAGATTTCGGATTTTTTAAATCAGGGCTGTTTGCGTCGCCACAACTGAGCGCTGAATTCGTCGGTCAGGATTTGTTCACGGCGTTGTTGTTGCTGCTGATCCTGCTGCTGATAACGCTCCATTAAGGTTTCCATGGCCTGTTGTTTACTGCGTGCCTGTAACCAGATTTGTTGTTTGTGCTGAGATTGCCCCATATATTGCCGCACTTGTTTTTCCTGCAGTTGAATCGCCTGATCCAGCTGTACCAGAAAACTACGTAGTTCTATCGCTTTACGCGCTGACATGACCTGCGGATCAGCATTGCGAAATCGTTGCAGGTATTGTTGACGGTATTGCTGTAAATCCTGCAATTGTTGTTGCTCCTGATGCAACAGTCGATTGGCATCGGTCAGTTGCAGCTGGGCTTGTTCGGTTTCCCGTCGCGCCATGTCAACGACTGGAATCAGCTTTTGGGCTCGTGCCATAAACTATCTGTCCGGTAATTAGCGTGAGGTGGCTGCCCGCGACGGTGGATTGGCAGTGGCTGGCGGTGCCTGCAACGTTTGTTGAAGATTATCAACGCTCTGTTTCCAATCATGCGCTTGATGCATCTCCTGTTTCAACAAATTACGTAATTTCGGAAACATCTGTATCGCGTGATCGATCTGCGGATCACTGCCAGCGCTGTAGGCACCAATATTAATGAGATCCTGATTTTGCCGGTAGGTAGCGTAAATCTGTTTAAACATTTGCGCCTGTTGTAAATGTTTGCTGTCGACCACTTGCGGCATGACCCGACTGATGGATGCTTCAACATCGATTGCCGGATAGACGCCGGACTCTGCTAATTGTCGGGATAACACAATATGCCCGTCAAGAATGGCGCGTGCTGCATCCGCCACCGGGTCCTGCTGATCATCACCTTCGGTTAATACTGTATAAATTGCTGTGATAGCCCCTTTGCCTGCCGGTCCATTGCCTGCACGCTCAACCAGTTGCGGCAATAGTGAAAACACCGAGGGCGGATAACCTTTGGTGGCCGGCGGCTCACCAATGGCCAGGGCAATTTCCCGTTGCGCCTGCGCGTAACGCGTCAACGAATCCATTAACAGTAAAACTTGTTTGCCTTGATCACGAAAATATTCAGCAATACTGGTGGCCAGCATCGCACCATGTAAACGCATCAGCGGTGAATGGTCAGCAGGTGATGCCACCACCACTGCACGACTTAAGCCGGCTTCACCGAGAATATCTTCGATAAACTCTTTAACCTCACGGCCCCGCTCACCAATCAGGCCGACCACAATGACATCGGCCTCGGTAAAGCGCGTCATCATCCCGAGCAGAACACTTTTACCAACACCACTACCGGCAAACAGGCCCATACGCTGACCACGCCCAACCGTCAGTAAAGCATTAATCGCTCGCACTCCGACATCCAAATGCTGTCTGATAGGTGCTCTCGCCAACGGGTTAACTGGATGCCCATGTAAAGGGACACGATCTTTGACTTTCAGGGGACCTTTGCCATCCAGCGGTTTACCTGCACCATCTATTACCCGCCCTAACAAGGCTTCGCCTACTGGTACCTGTGAGTCGCTGCGCACTGGCCGAACTTTGGCATTGGGTACTAAACCGCGCATATCGCCTGTGGGCATCAAATAGAGTATTTCATCATGAAAGCCGACCACTTCCGCTTCGACCGGCTGCTGACCTTTGGCATGAATTTCACAGCGACTGCCGATCGGTGCCTGAAAACCAACTGCTTCCAGCGTCAGCCCAACCATACGGGTTAAACGGCCCTCAACATCGACCGGTAAGCTGTGGTCGGCCCGTTCCAGCCGTTGCTGGTAATCATGCAGTTGATGGTGCCAGCGTTTAGGACCAAATTCATTCGGCTGGCTCACGGCGCTCCCCCAGCATTTTCTCAATTAACCGCGCCAATCTCGCTTCGACACTGGCATTTACCGTGGTATCAGCTGTCTCCAGTCGGACTCCCCCACGGGTCAACAATGGATCTTCGACCCATTGCCAGCGACCGTCATCATGATCTAGAGACAAACCTGATTTCACCAGCTCAACATCTTGCGGGTTTAAATACACTTTCAGTTTACGGTCATTGATCGGCAAAGCAGCCAAAGCCGCCCGCATTGCATCCAGAACCCGTTCTGGCTGTAACTGTAATTCGTATTGAATAAATTGCTGTGCAAGGGTTTGCACCAATTGCAGCAAATCCTGCTCAACTTCATCGTCTAGCGCTTGTAATGGTGAGTTCAGGTGGTCAAGCAGTTTCTGCAACTGCGCCACATGTTGTTTGATTTGTTTTTGTCCGGCGGCAATACCGGCGTCATAACCCGACTTATAGCCTTCTTCATAACCATTTTTGAAAGCTTCCTGGCGCGTTTCTTCATGCAGCTTTTCAATGGCTTCAACGGTCAGCGGTTTATGTTTACCCTGCTCGATATCCTCGACTGACACCATGCGCGGTGCTTCCCAGCGCTGATAAGCTTCGGCAAGCTCATCGGCAGACAACACATCGGTTTGCTCGGTCGTTACAACGTCATCAGATGAAGTCATCGCCACCACTTCCGCCTAATACAATCTCGCCTTTTTCGGACAGGCTGCGGGCTGTGGCCAGAATGCCTTTCTGAGCACTCTCTACGTCACTGACGCGAACTGGCCCCATTGCCTCCAGATCATCACGCAGCATTTCAGCAGCGCGCTGTGACATATTTTTCAGGAATTTTTCTTTCAGATTATCGTCAGCCCCTTTGAGCGCTAATTGCAGTTGATCCGACTGAATTTCGCGCATCAATGCCTGAATGCCGCGGTCATCAACATCAATCAGGTTATCAAAGACAAACATCAGATCTTCGATATTTTGTCCCAGATCCGGCTCGGCCTCTTTGATTTTCTCCATGATAGCCGCTTCGGTAGTGCCATCGACAAAGTTGAGAATATCCGCCGCGGTTTTCGGGCCGCCCACCGTAGCGGTTTGCGTGCCAGCATTACCGGAAAATTGTTTTTCAAGGATCTCGTTTAGCTCATTCAACGCTGCTGGCTGGACCCCATCAAGGGTCGCAATACGCAATAAAATGGTTGCCTGATCCCGCTCGGGAAACATTCTCAATACAGCCGCTGCCTGATCCGATTCTAAGAATGAGCAAACAATCGCGACGATTTGCGGATGCTCCAGCCGAATCACTTCATAGATGCCGCGGGCATCCATCCATTTCAGCTGATCCAATCCGTTTGTATTGCCGCCGGACAAGATCCGATCCAACAAACTGCCAGCACGATCTTCACCCAGTGCGCCCACCAGCATTTTGCGAACGTAATCATGTGAGCCAATACCGAGACCGGTTTCTTTTTCGACGGTATCGACAAAGTTACTCATGACACTTTGCACTTCATCACGGCTGACATTGGTCAATGTTGCCATGGCTGAGCCAACTTTTTGAACTTCTTTAGGGCTCATATGTTTCAGCACTAGCGCCGCATCGGCTTCACCGATGCTGCGCAAAAATACTGCGGCTTTTTCAGTGCCCGTTAATTTTCGGCTTTGTTCCGCCATCAGGCATCACTCGCTGTCCAGTTTTTCACCACCTGGGCGACCAGGGCCGGATCCTGCTGCACCAGACTACGTACATTATTCATCTGTGCTTCCATCTTGTCAGAACCTGCTGCCAGTTTAGCAATGTCTTCATTCTTGGCGCTAGCGGCAATCGCTTGACGTGCCTTTTCGGCCTCAGCTTCATTGCCGGTCTGATTCGGCAAACCCGCCGGTGCTTTGTTTAAATCTCTGAAGGCAGGCCGTAATACGCCGAAAATCAGAAACAATACGACCAGTGCGCCCAGGATTTGCTTGGCTAAATTCCAGGCCCAGGCTTGTTCCCAAATCGGCAAAGCGGGCAAAGGCTCTGCTTCAATAGGGGTTTTGAACGGTGCACTGACCACATTCAGACTGTCGCCGCGTGCTTCATTGAAACCGACAGCATCACGAACCAGTGAATTAATACGGTTCATTTGCGCTTCAGACATCGGTGTTGCCTCACCCGCTGCATTAACTGGCTCATCTATCAACACGGCAACATTGAGTTTACGAATATCACCCGGTGCCAAACGGCTGTGGCTGATGGTCCGATCCAATTCATAGTTACGGATGGTACGGCTGCTATTTGAGCCGGGAATCACTGGCGGCGTCGCGGGCGCTTCACCGGCAGCATCATCAACAGCCTGTTCCGGCGCGACACCGCCACCCGGCGGTTGATTTGCCAAGGCACCAGGCACACCGCCGGCACCGACACCACCGACGCGCTCATCTTCGCTCAATTGTTCACTGCGAATTGCGGCTAAATCAGGGTTATAACTTTCGGCAGTTTGTTCAGTCATGGTGAAGTCGACATCCGCCACCACCTGTGCACGTACACCTTGCAAACCGACCATTGGCGCCAGAATATCTTCAATTCGGCGGATATAGCCTTGCTCTACTTTGCGGGTATATTCCAACTGGCTGTCACTAAGGGCAATATTGGCATCACGCTCGGGCTGACTCAGTAAATTACCACGCTGATCAACGACGGTAACATCACTGCTGTTCATATTAGGAACACTGGATGCAACCATATGGGTTACTGCGTCAATATGCCCGCGTTCCAGACTACGGCCGGCATATAAATTGACAACCACAGAGGCCGTTGGCGGCCGACGGTCACGGACAAATACTGATTGTTTCGGAATAGCCAGATGCACCCTGGCACTGCGAACATTTTGTAATTCACTGACTGAACGTGCCAGTTCCTGCTCCATGGCACGCTGATAACGAGCCTGCTCAATGAACTGACTGGTTCCAAACCCCTGTTCTTCATTGAGCATTTCCATGCCCTGTGCGCTACTGCGAGGTAATCCTTCGGCAGCCAGCTTCAGACGCAGACTTTGTAAATCTGCCGCCGGCACCATAATCGCACCGCTGCTTTGTTCGAGTTTGTAATTAACGCCCATCTGATTAAGCGTTTCGACCACTTCCGCCGATTCCTGTGGCTGCATGCCAGAAAACAACACCTGATAAGCAGGCGATTGTGACCACATCAGAATATAACCACCAAGGGCAATACTGGCGGCAATGGCCAGCAAAAAGATGATTTGTTTGACCACCGGCTGCCTGGCCATATTGCCTTGCATAATCGATAAAGGGGTATTACTGGTTGGCCGGGCCGTTGAAGCAGGGGCGTTTTCCATAGCGAGCTCTTATTCAGTCAAAGCAAAAGGCTTAAATCGACATGCGCATAACTTCTTGATACGCCTCGACTAATTTATTACGAACTTGTACCGTTGCTTCAAAGGCAACGCTAGATTTTTGTGAGGCAATCATCACATCGCTGAGATTAATATTCGGATCCCCCATTTCGAAACCGGTTTTTAACTGGTTTGAAGTTTGTTGCAAGCTATTAACCTGATTCACAGCGCTTTTCATCAAATCACCAAAATCGACTTGGTTATTGCTGTTGATTTGCTGCGGGTTAACCGGTGCGCTCTGTGCCTGACCTTGCATCGCACGCAGTTGGGTCAACAATTGGTTCGGATCGATAGCGTTGATCATAAAAACTCCTGCTATAAAAATGACGCTGATAATGCTTATGCAGATTGCTTGCCAGCTTTGCCGGGAATGGCAATTCCCTGTTCACGAAAACGTGAGATTTTGTAACGCAGCGTGCGTTCACTGATCCCCAACTCTTTAGCAGTCTGGCGGCGACTGCCGCGATACTTGCTGAGTGTGTCGAGAATGTGGCGCTGCTCATGTCCACGCAAATCACTTTCTGGATTATCTTCTGTCTGAACAGGGGCAGATACTGCCGGTATGTCGATAGGCTGACTGACTTCTGCGGCTTCAGATAATTGCGACATTGCCTCAAAGGCCAGATCTTCAGCATTCAATGTCATACCCGGCTGTAAAATCAACGCCCGCTGCAATACATTATCCAGCTCTCGAACATTGCCGGGCCATTTATGCATCAGCATTTGTTCGATAGCGGCGGGACTGAGCTGCGGTGTATTACGGCCTTGCTGTTCGCTATGACGCTGCAGAATCTGCTCAGCCAGCGGCTGAATATCTTCTACTCGCTGACGCAATGGCAGTAATCTCAGCGGAAACACATTGAGCCGATAAAATAAATCTTCACGGAAACGACCATTGGCGACTTCTTTTTGCAGATTCCGATTGGTGGTCGCAATCACCCGCACATCCAATGAAATCACCTTACGTCCGCCGATACGTTCCACTTCACGCTCCTGCAACACCCGTAATAATTTGGCCTGCAGGGTTAAATCCATTTCGGAGATTTCATCTAGCAAAATGGTGCCTTGATGAGCCTGCTCAAACTTACCGGCATAGGCCTGACTGGCACCGGTAAAAGCGCCCTTTTCGTAACCAAACAGCGTCGCTTCAAGCATGGACTCAGGGATCGCCGCACAGTTAATGGCAATAAACGGTCCGTCCTGACGCGGTGAATGACGGTGAATATACCGTGACAGGACTTCTTTACCGGTACCGCTTTCGCCATTTAATAAAACAGTGGCGTCACTGACAGCAACACGTTGAGCCAGAGTCAGCAGATTTTTTGAACTCGATGCACTGGCAACCACATTATCTGCCGGTGGCAAGGTACGGACGTAACGCTGTACCCGTTCCAGCAACTCATCAGCATTAAATGGTTTCATCAGATAATCGCAGGCACCTTCGTGCATTGCTTCGACGGCACTCTGCACTGAGCCATAAGCGGTCATCATGACCACCGGCAACGAAGGCAGCATAGCGCGGGCTTTTTTCAGTAAAGTATGCCCATCCATCGGCTGCATTTGCAGATCACTGAGCAACAGGCCAATCGGTTCGCTGCTGAGTTTATCCAACGCCTGTTGTCCTTGATCGGTGGCAGTTACCTGATAGCCTGCCAGCTCTAATGTATCGCACAGGGCATGGCGTAAATTGGCATCGTCTTCAACGACCATAATCGTGGGTTGGCTCATAACATAGCTCCAGCAGTAGCAGAACGGATTTCCGGTTGATTGGCACGATATACCGGCAAACGTAAACAAAAGGTGCTGCCTTCCCCCAGATCACTGTCTAGCCACATCATGCCCTTGTGGGCTTTGACAATGGATTGCACCACCGCCAGACCTAAACCGGTACCGGCCGAACGTGTTGTGTAAAAGGGTTGCAGGATCTTGTCGAAATCAGCTTCTTCAATGCCGATACCGTTATCTTCAATACTGATTTCGATAAATTGTTGTTGCTGTTCATCCTCGATGAAATCAGCTGATAAATTGATTTTTCCGGCCTCGCGGCAAGCTTCACGGGCGTTATTCATCAGATTATTAATGGCACTGACCAGTGCCGGCTGACTGCCAAAAATATGCCCGTCATTCGTGTTGTTAGTAACGACCAGCTGGCAGCCATCCTGACTGGCGCTGCTGTGGAATTGCCGCGCCACTTCCTCGAATAAACTTTCAATACTGACCGGTGCAGGCGCTGCCATATCCCCCTTGGAAAAAGCCAGCATATTACGAACCAGCTGTTCCATATGACTGAGGCTGTCATGCAAACGCTCTGCAAAACGTCGTTGGGTTACGGTATCGCCGGAGGCTTTTAACAGAGGAGATAAATACAGCATTGCTGAAGATAATGGCGTACGGATTTGATGGGCCAGGCGGGCAGCCATTTCACCCATTGCAGATAAACGCTGCAAATGCGAAACCTTGTGCTGCAATTGACGGGTTTCGGTTACGTCATGCAATAAGACAATCTGACCGGGTTCACCATCCAGTGGGTTAGTCGAAATATGCACCAGCCGGCCATCACGCAAAGACACATCATGACCGTCATCTGGGCGCGGTTGAAAAGCCCGCTGAATAATATCAATCCAGCGTTCACCGCTGAGCGGCTCCCCAAGCAGTTTGATCGCGGCCGGATTGCAATCCTGAACGCGGCCTTCACCATCAATCACCACCACACCGGCTGGCATCACTGATAACAATCGACTCATCCGACTTGCACTGCGACCGCTAGGCGCTTCGTTTACAGGTTTTGCGGCGCCTGCTTGCAGGGTTTTTGACCAGTCCGGCACTGCCATACGATTTTGTCGTGGTGGCAGCACAGTGGCAGTAGAAGA
>JAWWAG010000045.1:0-14662 GCA_033721795.1 Methylophaga sp.
GCGGTTTGCACACCGGATTTTTTCGGTTACAACCAGGATTTGCAATTGCAATACCGGGGCCGTCTGGACGCCAGCCGCAAAGAAGCTGCGCCGGCGGATGCGCGGCGTGATTTGTTTGAAGCCATGCAGCAAGTGGCTTTAACCGGGCAAGGCCCGGCCGCGCAAATCCCCAGCATGGGCTGCTCGATTAAATGGCGAGCGGCATAATTTTTTTAATAGGAGAACGTAGATAATGGCTACACGCAGACATTTAGCAAATGCGATCCGTGCGCTCAGCATGGACGCAGTGCAAAAAGCGAATTCGGGTCACCCGGGCGCGCCAATGGGTATGGCGGATATCGCCGAAGTGTTGTGGAACGACCACATGAAACACAATCCTAACAACCCAAAATGGGCTGATCGTGACCGTTTCATTCTGTCGAATGGCCACGGTTCTATGCTGATTTATTCTTTATTACACCTGACTGGCTATGATCTGCCGATGAAAGAGATTGAAAGCTTCCGTCAGTTGCATTCAAAGTGTGCCGGTCACCCTGAATATGGTTACGCACCAGGTGTTGAAACCACAACAGGTCCATTAGGCCAGGGTATTAGCAATGGTGTTGGTTTTGCGATGGCTGAGAAATTAATGGCTGACCAGTTCAACAAGCCAGGCCATGACATCGTTAACCACCATACCTATGTGTTTATGGGCGATGGCTGTCTGATGGAAGGTGTTTCTCATGAATCCTGTGCGTTGGCTGGTACCTGGGGTTTAGGTAACCTTATCGCATTCTGGGATGACAATAACATTTCTATCGACGGCCACATTGATGGCTGGTACACCGATGACACCGTCAAGCGTTTTGAAGCATACGGCTGGCACGTACAATCTGTTGACGGTCATGATTCAGATGCTATCAATAAAGCCATTGAAGCGGCCAAAAAAGAGAAAGACAAGCCTTCATTGATTTGTTGCAAAACGATTATCGGCTTTGGTTCACCAAACAAATCAGCCAGCCACGACTGCCATGGTGCAGCGCTGGGTGAAGAAGAAGTGGCACTGACCCGTAAAGAACTGGGTTGGGAATATGAGCCATTTGTTATCCCTGAAGATGTTTACGCTGGATGGGATGCCAAAGCCAAAGGCGATGCTGCAGAAGCCGAATGGAACAAAAAATTCGATGCTTACGCGAAAGAATATCCGGAACTGGCTGCAGAATTTAAACGCCGTATGGCTGGTGAACTTCCTGCTGACTGGAAACAAGTCACAGATAAACTGATTGCTGATACCAACGAAAAAGCGGAAAGCGTTGCGTCACGTAAAGCGTCACAGAATGTTATCGCGGCACTGGCACCAACCTTACCTGAATTTTTGGGTGGTTCTGCTGATTTGACCGGTTCTAACCTGACCAGTTGTTCAAGCTTTAAGCATGTTTCCGGTAAAGAGCCTGGCAACTATATCTCTTATGGTGTCCGTGAGTTTGGTATGTTTGCCATTATGAACGGTATGGCGCTGCATGGTGGTTTGTTGCCATACGGTGGTACTTTCCATATGTTCTCTGACTATGGTCGAAATGCGTTGCGTATGTCGGCGTTGATGAAACAACGCACGATTGCGGTGTTGACCCATGATTCAATTGGTCAGGGTGAAGATGGTCCGACACATCAACCTATCGAAACTACGGCAGGTCTGCGTTACATCCCGAATATGGATGTATGGCGCCCTTCAGATGCAACAGAAGTTGCCAGTGCCTGGATCGCTGCCATTGAGCGTATGGATGGTCCGACCAGTCTGGTATTTAGCCGTCAGGGTATTCCGGGTCGTAAACACGACACGGCTGACTTTGCTGCCATTCGCAAAGGTGGTTATGTATTATCAGAAGCGGAAGGCGGCAAAGCCGATGTCATTCTGATTGCGACCGGCTCTGAAGTTGATCTGGCGGTTAAATCGCAAGAAGCGTTAAAAGCAGAGGGTGTCAACGCGCGCGTAGTGTCTATGCCGTCAACCAATGTCTTTGATCGTCAGGATCAAGCTTACAAAGACAGTGTCTTAACACCAGGTGTTAAGCGGGTGTCTATTGAAGCTGGTGTCACTGATTTCTGGGCTAAATATGTTGGTCTGGAAGGTGGCAGTGTCGGTATTAACACCTTCGGTGAATCTGCTCCCGGTGGTGACTTGTTTAAACATTTCGGCTTTACAGTTGAAAATGTTGTTAAAACTGTCAAATCAGTGCTGTAATTCATTCAGTTCATTGCAATGACAGGCTAAATTGAAATGGCCAGCCGGTGTGAATCGGCTGGCTATTTTTTTGTTGTTAATAAACGTGTTCTGATTTGTGTTGTTGAAAGATAAACAACCCCCAAGCGATAACAGCGATGAGAGCGCAATCAAATAAATATTTAAGGAACGATGATGACTATTAAAGTAGGTATTAACGGCTTTGGCCGGATCGGCCGAATGGCATTTCGGGCCGCGATAAAAGACTTTCCGGAAATCGAGGTGGTCGCCATTAACGATTTGCTGGACCCGGAATATTTAGCCTATATGCTGCAATATGATTCAGTACATGGTCGTTTTGACGGTGAGGTCAGTGTTAAAGACGGTCATTTGATTGTGAATGGCAAAACCATTCGAGTCACTGCTGAGCGTGATCCAGCCGATTTGAAATGGTCAGACGTCGGCGCTGAATTGATTATTGAATGTACTGGTTTCTTTTTGACCGAAGAATCCTGTCAGGCGCATATTACCGCCGGTGCCAAAAAAGTCGTGCAATCGGCCCCGTCAAAAGATCACACGCCGATGTTTGTTTATGGGGTTAACCATGATGCTTACCAAGGTGAAGCCATTGTTTCCGCGGCTTCCTGTACTACCAACGCTTTAGCGCCAGTTGCAAAAGTGTTGCATGATAAATTTGGTATCAAACGCGGCCTGATGACTACCGTACATGCGGCAACGGCCACTCAAAAAACAGTTGATGGCCCGTCAATGAAAGACTGGCGTGGCGGGCGCGGTATTCTCGAAAACATTATTCCATCCTCAACCGGTGCGGCCAAAGCGGTGGGCAAGGTATTACCAAGCCTTAATGGCAAACTGACCGGTATGGCTTTCCGGGTGCCAACTTCCGATGTCTCAGTCGTTGATTTAACGGTCGAGTTGGAAAAAGATGCCAGTTACGCTGATATTTGCGCAGCTATGAAAGCAGCGGCTGAAGGTGAATTGAAAGGCGTGCTGGGGTATACCGAAGACAATGTAGTGTCGACTGATTTTCGAGGTCATACGGCGCCGTCTAATTTTGATGCTGGTGCCGGTATTGCGCTGGACAGCACCTTTGTCAAAGTGGTGGCCTGGTATGACAATGAATACGGTTACACCTGCAACATGATGCGACTGGTGACACATGTCGCTGGTTAAGAACATGATTTATAGTTAAAAAATAATCAGGGTCACGGCAAAGTGGCCCTTTTTTTATGGTGCATAATGGCTATAATCAAAAGTGCACTATAGAACGATAAAAATATTAAGAGAGAGGAATAATAATGGCTGTCATTAATATGGCTGATCTGGATTTAGACGGGAAACGTGTCCTCATCCGTCAAGATCTGAATGTACCGTTAAAATCCGGCGTTGTGGCTGATGCCACCCGTATTATGGCTTCTTTATCGACGATTAAAATGGCTCTGGAAAAAGGTGCCAAGGTGATGGTGATGTCACATCTGGGCCGGCCAACAGAAGGTGAGTACGAGCATAAATACTCCCTGGCGCCGGTTGCCAATTATCTGACAGCATTATTGCAACAACCTGTTCGTCTTGAACAGAACTGGCTGGAACCGGAGTTTATTCCGGTTGAGCGCGGCGAATTGGTTATCTGTGAAAATGTGCGGTTTAATATTGGTGAAAAGGCCAATGATGACTCACTGGCAAAGCGTATGGCACAAATGTGTGATGTATTTGTTATGGATGCTTTCGGCACTGCGCATCGGGCTCACGCTTCGACCCATGGAATTGCCAAATATGCACCGATTGCCTGTGCCGGTCCCTTGTTGATCTCAGAGCTCGAAGCCCTGTCCAAGGCTTTGGATAATCCGGCGCGGCCAATGGTGGCGATTGTCGGTGGTTCAAAAGTGTCGACCAAGCTGAGCGTATTGGAATCTCTGTCGAAAAAAGTTGATCAGTTAATTGTCGGTGGTGGTATTGCCAATACCTTTATTGCGGCCGCCGGTTATAACGTGGGTCAGTCATTGTATGAACCGGATTTACTGGATACCTGTCATAAACTGGTCAATGAGGCACGCGAGCGTGGCGCCGAGATCCCGGTGCCGGAAGATGTGGTTTGTGGCAAACATTTTGCCGAAAATGCAGAAGCTGAACTGAAAAAAGTCAGTGATGTCAGTGATGATGATATGATTTTTGATATCGGTCCCAAAACAGCAGCGCAGCTGACCGATATCCTGATGAACGCAGGCACCATTGTCTGGAACGGCCCGATCGGCGTGTTTGAATTCAACCAGTTCGGTGAGGGCACCAAGGAAATCGCGATGGCGATTGCCGAGTCCAGTGCCTTTTCGATTGCCGGGGGGGGGGACACACTGGCAGCGGTCAGCAAATATAAAATCTGCGACGACGTGTCTTACATTTCAACCGGTGGCGGTGCATTCCTAGAATTTCTGGAAGGCAAAAAGCTCCCTGCAGTAGAAATTCTGGAGCAACGCGCCGCGGAATAATCCAAGGAGGCCCTTGTGGCTGCCAGGCGCAGAACCAAAATCGTTGCCACTCTTGGCCCAGCAAGCGCTGAGGACAAGGTGTTAGATGCCATGATTGAAGCGGGTGTCGATCTGGTCCGGCTCAACTTTTCACATGGTGAGCCGGCTGCCCATGCCCGGCTGGCTGAGAAAGTTCGTGATCGGGCAGCAGCTTATGGCCGACAAGTCGGCATATTGGCTGACTTACAAGGCCCCAAGATCCGTATTGCCCGCTTTAAGCATGGTGGCGTTGAGTTAGCGGATGGTGCGGCCTTTACTCTTGATGCCGCGCTGGATAGTCAAGCCGGTGATATGTTTCAGGTGGGGATCGACTATAAGGCATTACCATATGATGTGAAGCGTGGTGATACCTTGCTGCTGGATGATGGTCGCATCGTGTTGTGGGTCGAAAAAGTCCATGACACACAAATTCATTGCAAAGTCATGGTTGGCGGTCGGTTATCCGATAACAAAGGGATTAACCGTCAGGGCGGTGGCTTATCAGCCAAAGCGCTGACAGATAAAGATATTGCCGATATTCAAATCGCCGCCGACATTCAGGCAGATTATATTGCCGTATCGTTTCCACGCAGCGCCGATGATATTGAGTTGGCAAGGCGACTACTGCGTGAAGCTGGTGGTTACGGCGGTATTATCGCCAAAATCGAGCGTGCTGAAGCCTTAGACGAAATAGACGCCATTTTGCAGACTGCCGAGGGCATTATGGTGGCACGCGGTGATTTGGGGGTGGAAGTTGGCGATGCGGCATTACCGCCGATTCAGAAAAAATTGATCGCCAAAGCGCGGCGCATGAATAAAGTGGTCATAACGGCGACACAAATGATGGAGTCAATGATCCAAAATGCTATTCCCACGCGTGCCGAAGTTTTTGATGTCGCCAATGCGGTACTGGATGGTACGGATGCAGTAATGTTGTCCGGTGAAACGGCGGTCGGTAAATACCCGGTTAAAGTTATCGAAGCGGTCGATCGGATTTGTTTGCAGGCCGAGCAACAACGCGAAATTCGTGTTTCCAGTCATCGTATTGACTCGCAATTTGAGCAGATGGATGAAGCTATCGCCATGGCAGCAATGTATTTGGCGAATCATTTGGACGTCAAAGTGATTGCCGCGTTAACAGAATCGGGCTCGACACCACTTTGGATGTCCAGGATAAGTTCCGGTATTCCGATTTTTGCCTTAACGCCTCATCTGGCCAGTCAGCGTCGAGTAACCCTGTATCGCGGTGTTTATCCGGTAGCTTTTAAGGTTGAGCATACTGATCATAGTGCATTGAACAGGGAGGTAATTGATGAGTTGCAGCGTCGCGGCGTGGTTCGTGATGGTGATATAGTGATTATCACCAAAGGTGATCTGGAAAGCCCGGGCAGCACCAATGCAATGAAGCTGGTAAGAGTCGGTGAAATGATGCCGGCAGGTGTTCATGGCAGCTGTGAATAACCCCAAACAACAGGAGTCATTATGGCGTTAATTGCCTTAAGGCAGTTACTCGACTATGCCGCAGAACATCAATTTGCGGTACCGGCCTTTAATGTCAGTAATCTGGAACAAGTACAGGCGATAATGCAGGCGGCGGATGCTGTCGACAGTCCGGTGATCATGCAGGCCAGTGTTGGTGCGCGGGATTATGCCGGCGAGCCTTTTCTCCGGCACCTGGTGCAGGCGGCAGTGGAGCAATATCCGAATATTCCGTTGGTGTTGCATCAGGACCATGGTGCCAATCCCGCAGTATGTGTGCGTGCTATTCAGTCGGGATTCAGTTCGGTGATGATGGATGGCTCCTTGCTGGAAGATATGAAGACACCCTCGGAATTTGAATACAACGTCCGCGTCACCCGCGAAGTTGCCGATATTGCGCATGCCTGCGGTGTCTCAGTTGAAGGTGAACTCGGTTGTTTAGGATCGCTGGAAACCGGTGAAATGGGTGAAGAAGACGGCCATGGGGCTGAGGGTAAGCTGGATCACAGTCAACTGTTGACCGATCCGGACGAGGCCGTTGAGTTTGTTCGCTTAACCAACGTTGATGCACTGGCCGTGGCCATTGGTACCAGCCATGGTGCATATAAATTTTCCAAACCGCCGACCGGCGAAGTACTCGCCATCAGCCATTTAAAAACCTTGCAACAACGTTTACCCAATACCCATTTTGTCATGCATGGTTCGAGTTCAGTGCCACAGGATTGGCTGGCAATAATCAATCAATACGGCGGTGATATTCCTGAAACTTATGGTGTGCCTGTTCCGGAAATTGTTGAGGGTATTCAATATGGCGTGCGGAAGGTCAATATTGATACCGATTTACGCATGGCGGCGACGGGTGCCATCCGCCAGTTTTTACATAATGAAAACAATGCGGCGATTTTTGATCCGCGAAAATTTCTGAAGGCGGCAACAGTGGCCATGCAAACCATTTGTGAGGCGCGCTATCACGCATTTGGCAGCGCAGGCCATGCCGGTAAAATCAAACCGTTACCATTAAGTGCCATGGTTAAGCGCTATGCCTGACCGGAAGCAAATGATGGCAGTTTTAAACCGTGAGTGCTGGCGGTGAATCAGGTAAACTACGAGGCTTGTCGTCGCATTTTCAGGAAACCATCGTGACACAACTATTGGCAATTGCTGCCGGTGGTGCCATCGGATCAGTTTTACGGTTTTTGATGTCCAATGGTGTCTACCGCCTTATGGGCCGGGATTTTCCTTATGGGACGCTGGTAGTAAATGTTGTCGGCTCTTTGTTCATTGGCGTGTTGTTTGTATTGTTGGTGGAGCGACTCAGTCTGTCGCCGGAATGGCGCGCTGGCATATTGGTTGGCGTGATTGGCGCTTTCACGACGTTTTCAACCTTTTCGTTGGAAACGCTGGCTTTGCTGGAAGAAGGTGAAGTGCTGAAAAGCATTCTCAATGTACTGCTGAGTGTGTTTTTATGTCTTGGTGCGACCTGGATTGGCATGGCAACGGGCCGGCAGTTATGAGTACTGAAGTGTTGATGGTGCGTTTATACCTCGCTGAAGGCCGCGATGATGTTCGTAAGGTATTTTAAATGGCTGGAAGCCAGCATGGATTAGTGGTTTTACTGTGTTTCGCGGTATCGCTGGCCTGGGTAATGATGGCCGTGTACATAAAGCTTCACTGCTGGATTTATCATCGGAGTTGCCAATGGTTATAGAATTTTTTGATACGCCTGAGCGTGTTGCAGAACTGATGCCGGCGCTGCAGACTTTGGTCAAACCAGATCATATTGTCAGCTGGACGGCGAAAACCGGAATTTAAGATTTTTATGCTAGACCCGAAATTATTACGTCAGGATACGGCTGCACTGGCAGCGCAATTAGCCAAACGCGGCTTTAAACTGGATGTCGAGTTGCTGGCGCAACTGGAATATGAGCGTAAACAGGCGCAAATGGATGCTCAGGCGCTGCAAACTGAACGCAATAGCCGTTCTAAACTTATCGGTAAAGCCAAAGCGGCCGGTGAAGACATCGCCCCCTTGCTTGCTGAAATTGATGATCTTGGTGATAAACATAAAGCGGCTGAAGCGCGTCTTGCTGAGGTTTTAGAGCGACTTAATGCGCTGGCCATGGAAATGCCCAATGTGCCACTGGATGATGTTCCTCAGGGCAAAGACGAAAACGACAATATCGAAGTCAGCAAATGGGGCTCACCGCGTCAATTTGATTTTATGCCCAAAGATCACGTCGATTTAGGTGCACAGTTGGGTGCTATGGATTTTGAAGCCGCGGCTAAAATCAGCGCTGCCCGGTTTGTTACCTTAAGCGGGCCATTGGCACGACTGCAACGGGCACTGACCCAGTTTATGCTAGACACCCACAACGATCAGCATGGTTACACCGAAACCTATGTACCTTATCTGGTGAATGCCGATTCACTGCGAGGCACCGGGCAGTTACCGAAATTTGAAGCCGATTTATTTAAAGTCGACGATGGTCAGTTTTATTTGATTCCGACCGCTGAAGTGCCGGTGACCAATCTGGTTCGTGATGTCATTGTTGAAGCCGATAAACTGCCTCTGAAGTGGGTGGCGCATACGCCATGTTTTCGTAGTGAAGCCGGTTCACATGGCCGTGATGTACGAGGGTTGATCCGTCAGCATCAGTTTGAAAAAGTTGAACTGGTACAAATTGTCGCGCCTGAGCATTCTGAAGCTGCGCATGAAGCGCTGACCGCTGACGCCGAAAAAATCCTGCAACTGCTGGAATTGCCGTACCGGAAAATGTTGCTTTGTACTGGCGATATGGGCTTTGCCTCACAAAAAACATACGATCTGGAAGTCTGGTTACCGAGCCAGGAAACCTATCGGGAAATCTCCTCATGCAGTAATTTCGGTGATTTCCAGGCCCGGCGTTTACAAGCGCGTTGGCGTAATCCGGAAACCGGCAAACCGGAATTGGTGCATACCCTGAATGGTTCAGGTCTGGCCGTTGGCCGGACCTTGCTGGCATTGATGGAAAATCATCAGCAAGCTGATGGCAGTATTAGCATTCCGGCGGCATTACGACCATATCTCGGCGGAGCTGAACAACTCCATGGATGAGTTCAGTCTGCTCCAGAAAATTATTATCTGGGCTATTCCGGTATTATTTGCCATAACCTTGCATGAAGTCGCCCACGGCTGGATGGCGCTTAAACTCGGCGATCGCACCGCCCAAATGCTCGGGCGGTTAACATTGAATCCGGTTAAACATGTGGATCCGCTGGGCACGATTGTTGTCCCGGGGATTTTGTTGTTTATAGGCGGGTTTATTTTTGGCTGGGCCAAGCCGGTACCGATTTCATATCAGAATTTACATAATCCAAAAGCGCATATGGCCTGGGTGGCGCTGGCCGGACCGATGGCCAATCTGGTCATGGGGATTGGCTGGGCAATTGCTGCAAAATTTGGCTTTATGCTGGCACAATCCGGCAATACGATGGGTGAGCCATTGCTGTTCATGGGGCTTGCCGGTATTTGGATCAACGCTATCCTAATGTTTCTGAATTTATTACCGTTGCCGCCGCTGGATGGTGGCCGTGTTTTAGTGAGTTTATTGCCGGATAAGTTAAGCTGGCAAGTCAGTCGTATTGAGCCATTTGGTTTTTTTATATTATTGGGTTTACTGGCCTTAGGTCTACTCGGTGTGATTTTGGCGCCGATGCTTAACGGTACAGTACAGGTTTTGTCATACTGGCTGGGTATTAGTTTTAGCCAGGCAGCAGGATTGATTAATGGCCTGTTTTAGCCAAACACATACTGGAGTATAGGGTGGACACGGTAGCTTTTCAGTCACGTCGGATTGTTTCCGGCATGCGCCCCACAGGGCAATTGCATCTCGGGCATTATCACGGCGTGCTTAAAAACTGGATCAAATTGCAGCACGAATTTGACAGCTTCTTTTTTGTCGCAGACTGGCATGCGCTGACCACCCATTACGAAGACAGCCGCGTTATAGAAGACAGTGTCTGGGAAATGGTCATTGACTGGCTGGCGGCAGGGATTGAACCATCTGCGGCGTCTCTGTTTTTACAGTCACGGGTGCCAGAGCATGCCGAACTGCATTTATTGCTGTCGATGGTGACACCTTTATCGTGGCTGGAGCGCGTGCCGACCTACAAAGATCAGCAGGAAAAGCTCAAAGAAAAAGATTTATCGACTTACGGATTTTTAGGTTACCCGCTGCTGCAAAGCGCCGATATTCTGATTTATCGTGCCGGGCAAGTGCCGGTGGGTGAAGATCAGGTCGTACATGTCGAATTGACCCGTGAAGTCGCGCGGCGCTTTAATCATTTGTACGGCCGCGAAGTTGATTTTGAAGAAAAAGCCGAAGCTGCCGTCAAAAAGATGGGTAAGAAAAATGCCAAGTTGTATAACAATTTGCGCAAAGCCTATCAGGAGCAAGGCGATGCCAGCGCGCTGGAAACTGCACGGGAATTACTGAAAAACCAGCAAAATTTGGCACTTGGCGATATGGAGCGCTTGTTTGGTTATTTGGAAGGTGGCGGTAAAGTCATTTTACCGGAGCCCAAGGCCTTGCTGACACCTGCACCCAAAATGCCGGGTCTGGACGGGCAGAAAATGTCGAAGTCTTATAACAATACTATTTCGCTGCGTGAGTCCGATCAAAATATAGCCGAAAAATTAAAACGCATGCCAACCGATCCAAATCGCGTACGGCGAACGGATCCCGGTGAGCCGGAAAAATGCCCGGTCTGGCAACTGCATGAAGTTTATTCTGATGAAGCGCAGAAGCAATGGGTGCAGGAAGGTTGCCGCAGTGCAGGGATTGGCTGTCTGGATTGCAAAGGACCACTGATTGATGCCATCAGCGCCGAAATTAAACCTATCCGTGAGCGTGCGGTTGAATTTAGTCAGCATCCTGAAGATGTGCGTCGTATTATTGATGATGGCAGCGCGGCAGCGCGTGAAGTTGCCGAAGAAACCTTAAATGAGGTCCGCGCCGCAATGGGGCTGGCTTACAAATAGTCAGCCGAAGGAAAGCTATGGCAGAACGTATTCAAAAAGTATTAGCCCGCGCCGGTTACGGTTCACGCCGACAACTGGAAACCTGGATCCAGGAAGGCAAAGTCACTGTTAACGGTGAGGTAGCCACACTGGGTGATCAGATAAAAGAGGGTGACACCATCAAGTTAGATGGCAAGCCGTGCTCGCCGAAACGGGTTTGGCAGCAACCCCAGCAAGTATTGCTTTACCACAAGCCGGTAGGCGAAGTATGTACGCGTAATGATCCGGAAGGTCGTCGCACCATTTTTCAATCATTGCCAGCACCGGAGCAAGGTCGCTGGGTCAGTGTTGGCCGGCTGGATTTAAATACCAGTGGCTTGATTATTCTGACCACCGATGGTGAACTCGCTAATCAGCTGATGCATCCTTCCAATCAAATGGATCGCGAATATGCGGTACGAGTATTGGGTGAAGTGACACCGGAAATGATGCAGCAATTGCGTGATGGCGTGATGCTGGAAGATGGTGAAGCCAAGTTTGCTGATATTCAGGAGTCCGGTGGTGAAGGGGCTAACCACTGGTACCATGTGGTTATTCAGGAAGGTCGTAATCGTGAAGTACGACGTTTATGGGAAGCCCTTGGCGTGCAAGTCAGTCGTTTGACCCGGCTGCGTTATGGTCCGGTGATTATGCCTAATAAGCTTAAGCCGGGTCGTTGGATGGCTCTGGAAGGTAAAGATTTAGAGAATCTGTATGAAGAAGCCGGCCTGAAGAGCCAGTCGGCATCGATGCAAAAAGCTGGCCGTGGCGCAATAAAAACCAGCAAATCAGTGGATAAATCCGCCAAATCAGGCAGTAAGTGGCCGGCTAAAAAGCCAGTTACTAGAGAAGAAAAGCCAGCACGCGGTGGTGCTAAAAAAGCCCGGCCGGAAAAATTTAATCCACGCAAAGCACCCCGGATTCGAGGGCGTGATTAATTATTTGGTACCAGCGTAAATAATACGGTTACGACCCTCAGTTTTTGCCTGATAAAGAGCTTTATCAGCGCGATCAAACAGTTGATAACTGTTTTCGTCGGCTTTGATTTGCGCGAGACCGATACTCACGGTCAGTGAAAAACTGCGGCTGCCATCATGGCATAGAAGCTGGCTGACGGCGTTTCGCAGCCGTTCAGCCACCTGTGCTGCAGTATTTAAGTCGCAGTGACTGAGCACAACCGTGAATTCTTCCCCGCCATAACGAAAAGCAATATCACTGCGCCGCAGACAGTTGATTAAGGTCTCGGCAATCAGCGTTAACGCCCGATCACCACTGCTGTGGCCATAAGCATCATTAATCATTTTAAAGTTATCAATATCAACGACTAATAAGCTCAGCGGCAGATGCAGACGTTTGGACAGATCAATTTCACGATCCAGATGACGGTCAAATGATTCGCGATTGGGCATGCCGGTCAGTTTATCGGTCATTGCAGCATCCAGCGCTTGCTGATATTGCTGACAGTTACGCAGTGGATAAACCAGTTTGCACAGTAAATCTTCAATCAGCAAAATTTCGTCGTCAGTAAAACGACGACCCCGGCTAAGCGTCAGTTTTCCCAGCGTTTGTTTATCAATTTCCAGCTGGTAATGGCAATTATGGTGAGCCGTGTTCCCGAATTTAATATCCTGACGTAATGGCAAATGCTGCATGCGTAAACCATCATGCTGTAAAACTGGCTGAACCTGCTGATGAAATAACTGCAACAACTGGCGGATATCCAGCGTGGTCTGTAACAGCATGGGGAGACGTTGAGTGACCAACGCGTTGTCAGGTGTGCTTTCCTGAACGGTGGCTTGCTGCTCACCTGAAAGTAATCGTAAGTTGCTTTGGCCGGAAGTGACTGACTGTATCATAAATGGCACTCATAAAAGATCGTGTGACATTTATTAGCGATTTTCATGCCATTACATAAAAACCCAATTAAAACAATGTGTTAAATATAGGTGTCAGAGAATTGACAAAGCGTTAACACATTGGCCATTGAGATGGCTACTGTGTGGACTGGCCAGATATAAGTAAGCAGGGATTACCGCAGCGGGTTCCGGTAGCTGGTTAGGATCTTTGGCAGGATAGGCACGGGCATACAGAGCGGTTCGGGTTTGGCCCGGGTCCAGACAGCAAACACGGACTTTGTTTTCGGCTTCGAGTTCTTTGGCCAACTGCTGGCAAAGGTTTTCAAGACCTGCCTTACTGATGCCATATGCACCCCAGTAGGCTTTATTCTGATTACTGTCGGTCGTGAAAACGATAAAACTTTGTGATGTGGTTTGCTGTAATAACGGCAAACATGTCTGTGTTAACAAAAAAGCAGCTGTCAGATTAACATGCAGCGTTTCTGCCCAGGTTTTTAAATCCTGATGCACTGCCGGCGCCAGTTGTCCGAGTGCAGCAGCGCAATGTACCAAACCATCCAGACGGCCAAAATTATCAGTGACGCGCTCTACTAATTGTTGATAATCACGGGCGGTGGCACCTTTTAGATCAAGCGGATACAACGCTGGCTGGGGGCTGCCATCGTCAACGATTGCATCGTAGACTTGCTCCAGTGCAGGGAGCTGTTTGTCCAACAAAACTACCGTGGCACCATGTCTGGCATAAGACTTGGCCACCTCGCTACCGATGCCGCCAGCGGCACCGGTAACAAGAATGACCTGGTCTTGCAGCAGACTTGTCTCAGCCGTAAACGGCATTAATCTTACTGTTTTGGGATAAATTGGCTGTAGGCAACTTCACCGTTGTGAATTTGAACACTGACGATACCTTCATCAGTGAGCCACTCATGATGAACAATTGTCAGATCGTCGATTGATCTTTCTTGTGTAAGATCTGGTTCACCATATTTTTCGATTAAATCCGCTTCTGACATGGTAGCTTCAACGTTGGTATCCGTTGCTGTTTCAGCAGCGTTATCCATTTCTGCTGGGGCAGCGGTGTCAGCAGCTTCATTCGTGTTAGCAGCATCATCACCACAGGCAATCAGCGCAAAGCTCATAAACAGACCGGTTAACATTAAACGTAAACGACTTAACATGACATTCCCTTCTTTAGGTTGTGTAAAAACAGAGTATAGAAAGCGAATTCAACGAATTCGACAAATGGATCATACAATATAAAGTATTGCGTTTGTGCGTTGTAACACGTTTAGTCAACAATCTGCAAAATATGCCGGGCGCAAAGTTGTCCGTTACTGATAGCCGTCTCAAGTGTCGCTGGAAACGGATGCCTGACAAAATCGCCGGCCAGCCATAGATTTTTAATGCTAGTCTGGCTATCTGGCCTGGCCTTATGTGTGTCCAAAGTACAGGCGAAGGTAGCACGTTTTTCACGAATAACCAGTACATCTTCGGCAGATAGCGGCCAGTCCGGCAGTAAACTGGCCAATTCAGCACAGACCTTAGTGACCAATTGAGCCTTTGTTAA
>JAWWAG010000046.1:0-14391 GCA_033721795.1 Methylophaga sp.
AACTCCATCAGGCATTATCGGTAACGTCAACACTTACAAACATGATGGCAAACAATATGTTTCTATCCTGTCTGGTGTAGGTGGTTGGGCTGGTATCGGTATGGCTATCCCAAGCTTGGAAAACGACACAGATGGTCTGGGTGCGGTCGGTGCTTACAAAGCGCTGTCTAGCTGGACTAACCTGGGTGGTGTTCTGAGCGTATTTAGCCTGTAAGACCACACGTATATTGTTTTACTAAATATACGGTAGTTAGATAAAAAGACCCGGTGTCGCAAGACACCGGGTTTTTTTTCGCCTGGATCTGGCGGTTGAGCGGATTAAATCGGAGGTTTACCGAAAAGCCGGACTTTTTAGATTAGCATTCAGGAAAATCCCGAACAGCAGGGCGGCTATTCCTGACGTCAAGCCTGATGGGCCGGCGTAATATCTCTTACACCAGTTGAATAGTTCGGCTGGTGAATTTTTTATTAATTTTTAGAGAGGAATTTAGTTATGTGGACTAAACCAGAATATTCAGACATGCGTTTCGGTTTTGAAGTAACCATGTACATCTGCAACCGTTAATATTGGTTTTGATGTGTGCCCGGGGCACTGGTCCCGGGCATCTTTGGTCGGCAAATGACAGTTGCTTGCGTTACCATGAGTTGTACGGCGCAGACGATTGTCATTTGCTTATCAGGTTTTAGGGAAGATTATTATGCACATTCACGTATTAGGTTCCGGTGCCGGTGGTGGTTTTCCACAATGGAACTGTAACTGCGTCAACTGCAAAGGGGTACGTGAAGGTACTGTAAATGCAACGCCCAGGACACAGTCGTCGATTGCTGTCAGTGCTGATGGTGTTGATTGGATTCTATTTAACGCTTCGCCGGATATCAAAAAACAATTGGATGCCTTCCCTGCAATACAGCCGGCGCGGGAGGTGCGTGATACCGCTATAAAAGCAATCCTGATTACTGACGCACAAATTGATCACACAACGGGTCTGCTTACCTTGCGTGAACACAATAAACCTTGGGATATTTACTGCACATCTGCGGTAAATGAAGATCTGACGACAGGCTTTCCGATATTTAATATTCTGGGACATTTCCGGGGCGTTAACTGGCATGAAATCAAAACTGATCAAGTGCCGTTCACTATACCTGCTGCACCGGGCCTGGAATTTACCGCCGTGCCACTGAAAAGTGAGGCGCCACCGTTTTCACCGCATCGCCACAACACTGTTCCGGGTGACAATATCGGTATCAATATTCACGATACCCGCAGTGGTAAAAATGTGTTCTATGCGCCGGGACTGGGCGTAGTAGAAGATCACGTTCTCGAATTTATGCGTAATGCCGACTGCATCCTGATGGATGGCACCGTATGGACGGATGATGAAATGTCCCGTGAAGGCATCAGTGATAAACGTGCCACGGAAATGGGTCATATCAATCAGTCGGAAGAGGGCGGCTCCATCAGCATTCTCAACAGTCTGCAAAAACCGCGCAAAATTTTAATTCATATTAATAATACAAACCCCATTCTCAATGAAGACTCGCCGGAGCGGCAAGTACTCAACGAAGCCGGTATTGAACTGGCCTATGACGGCATGGATCTGGAATATTAAAGGTAGACAATAATGGCAGCTGATAACACACCTTGGTCACGCGAAGAATTTGAGCAAAGACTGCGCGATAAAGAGCAGTTTTATCATATCAATCATCCGTTTCATAAGCTGATGCATGCCGGTAAGCTGAACCAGAAACAAGTACAGGGCTGGGTGGCTAACCGTTTTTATTACCAGACGGCGATCCCGATTAAAGACGCGGCGATCATGGCCAATTGTGAAGATGCCGAAGTCCGCAAACACTGGGTACAACGCATTCTGGATCACGATGGTTATGAAGGTCAGGAAGGCGGTATCGAAGCGTGGTTACAATTAGGCGAAGCGGTAGGATTGACCCGCGAAGCGCTGACATCTTACGAGCATGTTTTACCGGGTGTACGTTTTGCCATCGATGCTTACGTCAATTTTGCCCGTCGTGCACCATGGCAGGAAGCCGCCGGTTCATCTTTAACCGAACTGTTTGCCCCAAAAATTCATAAAGCCCGTCTGGATAACTGGCCAGAGCTGTATCCGTGGATTGATGAGAAAGGCTACCGCTATTTCCGCAAACGGCTCAGTGAGGCGCGTCGTGACGTAGAGCACGGTCTGCAGATCACTTTGGATTATTGTGATACCCGTCAAAAGCAACAACGGGCTTTGGATTTACTGCAATTTAAGCTGGATATTTTATGGACGATGCTCGATTCCATGTGGATGGCGTATATTGAAGATCGCCCCCCTTATTGTATGGATGTCGAAAAATGAGTGAACCCAAATTTACCGAAAACAGCGTGCCGGTCCTGGCATTAGGCTACCGCTTTCAATGGGAGCCTGCACAAGATTGCCACGTGCTGTTATATCCGGAAGGGATGGTCAAGCTTAATCCTGCAGCAGCAGAAATTTTGAAACGCATTATTGATAAAAAACAAACCGTCGGTGAATTGATTACCGAACTTAAAATAGCATTTAACGGCGCCGACTTAGATGACGACGTCTATCAGTTCCTGGAGGAAGCCCATGACAACGACTGGATCAGAGCAGAGTAAAGCACCCGGCAGTATCGCCGGTTCATTGAGCATGGACGATACCAGCAATATCCGCCAGCCATTGTGGCTATTGGCGGAGTTGACCTATGCCTGTCCGCTGCAATGTCCGTATTGTTCGAACCCAATGGATTTTGCCAGCATCAAAAGCGAGCTGACCACGCAGGAATGGATTGAAGTTTTTAAACAAGCGCGGGCCATGGGTGCTACGCAGCTGGGCTTGTCGGGTGGTGAGCCACTGGCGCGGCCGGATATTATCGAATTGATTACAGAAGCTCGCAACATGGGCTTTTATACCAATTTGATTACTTCGGGTATCGGTCTTGATGCTTCTAAAGCCAAAGCTTTCAAAGAAGCAGGTTTAGATCACATTCAGGTGAGTTTTCAGGCCAGCTCCGAAGATTTAAATAATCTGATTGCCGGCACCGATGCTTTCCAGCACAAAATTGATATGGCACGGGCTGTTAAAGCCGCCGGTTATCCGATGGTGCTGTGTTTTGTCACCCATCGTCAGAATATCGACAAGATTGATGAAATTCTGGATCTGGCCATCAATCTTGAAGCCGATTATGTTGAACTGGCGACCACCCAGTACTACGGCTGGGCTATGCATAACCGTGATCAATTGCTGCCGTTAAAGGAGCAGTTAGTGCGTGCAGAAGCAATTGCCCACGAGTATCAGGAAAAACAAAAAGGCAACATGAAGATTTATTACGTGGTGCCGGACTATTATGAAACACGGCCTAAAGCCTGTATGAATGGCTGGGGTAACGTATTTTTGACCGTCACACCCGATGGCACGGCATTACCATGCCATGCAGCGCGCAATCTGCCGGGCATGCAATTGCCGAATGTCCGCGATACCTCGATCAGTGATATCTGGAACGGTTCGAGTGATTTTAACCGTTTCCGTGGCTTTGACTGGATGAAAGAGCCTTGCCGCAGTTGTGATGAAAAAACAAAAGACTTTGGTGGTTGCCGCTGCCAGGCCTATATGCTGACAGGCGATCCGGCGGTTGCTGATCCGGTTTGCAGTAAATCACCACATCATCATTTGATTGAAGAGGCGATTGCTCAGGGTCGTGAAGAAGCTGCTAAAACTGAAGAACAAGCCAAGCCATTGGTATTCCGAAACCCGAAAAATTCCAAAGAAATCTGTGGCCTCTGAGTTTGCGATACAAAGTCACGGCCTGACCAAGCAATATGGTCAGGCCGTGGTCGTTAATGGGCTCGATTTACAGGTTAAGGCCGGCGAATGTTATGGCTTGCTCGGCCCGAATGGTGCCGGTAAAAGTACTACCATTCATATGCTGACCACGATGACCTCACCGACCTCAGGTGAGGCATTTATTACCGGACAATCAGTAACCGGTAATCCGGTGCATATCCGCAGTCTGGTTGGGCTGGTATTTCAGGATTCAGCGCTTGATCGCACCATGACCGTTGATGAAAACCTAAAGTTTGCTGCGGCGTTGTATGGCCTGAATAAACAACGGGCCAGTGAGCGTATTGATGAATTGTTGGCGGTCTTTAACTTGGAAAAGAAGCGTCATCTAAAACTGCTGGCGTTATCAGGTGGCCAGCGGCGCGCCGTTGATATCGCCAGAGGTGTTCTCCACAAGCCACAAGTCTTGTTTTTAGATGAACCAACGATTGGTCTGGACTTGCCTAATCGCCGGGCGATCTGGCGTTTTGTCGAGCAGTTGCGACGTGAGCAAGGCATGACGGTATTTCTGACTACCCATTATTTAGAAGAAGCCGTGGCCTGTGATCAGGTGGATTTTATTCAACAGGGTAAACTGCAAAAAGGCGGCAAGCCGAACAGCCTTATACGTGATTTAGCGGCGTTTATTTTAGAAATAGATTGTGCTGACAGTGAGTCTGTCGCCGCACAATTAACTCCTGAGTTTGGCGCGCCACTGATTGAAGACCAACACTTAAGCTTTCGAGTGCAGGATGCTGACACCGATTTTTCAGCATTACAGCGATCGCTTGGCGACACCGTCAATGCCATGCAATGGCGGCGGCCAAACCTTAATGATGTTTATCTGTGGACCATGACCCACCACAAAGCAGGTGTGCAATGAGTTTATTGGCCGTCAAAGCGGTAATGCAGCGTGAGCTGAGCAAAACCTTCCGGCAACGGGGTCGTTTGCTGAGCAGTATGGTGCGACCACTCATCTGGTTATTAGTCATCGGTTCGGGTGTCGGCAGTATGCTCAGCGGCACCCAGCAGGAAGGCTATCTGCAATTTCTGGTGCCCGGTATTGTGGCCATGACCTTATTGTTTGCCGCCTTGTTATCGGCACTGACATTGGTTTATGACAAAGAATTTGGCGTTATGCGCATGATGATGATTGCGCCCATTGCCCACGGCTGGATTGTTGTGGCCAAATTAATTGCCGCGACGATTATCGCCATGGTGCAGGCCATCATGCTACTGGTGATTTTATTCGCTATCGGTCTGTTGGAATGGCAGGCAGCCTTGTTATTGCTGCCACCGGCATTCCTCACGGCATTACTCTGTGCAGCCATGGGTGGGTTGATTGCCGTCTGGTCAAAAACGCTGGATAACTTTGCTGTGATTATGAATTTTGTGATTTTCCCGGTGTTTTTCTTAAGCGGCGCGTTATATCCGGTCACCCAATTACCCGATCTGCTGCGTTATGTGGTGCTGATTAATCCTTTCAGTTATGGCGTGGATTTGCTGAAACACAGCATTCCGGGTTCGCAGACTGATTTCAGTGTCGTGACCGATCTCAGTGTGCTGATCGGTTTCACCATTGCTGCCATTCTGATTGCCTGCTGGCGTTTTTCAAGAGAATCGGTGCATGAACCGTTATTCCGTGGTGGCAAAAAAGGTTAAGCCAACAGTACGGGCGTAACCAAGTATAGATTTCGCATACCAGCCCACCAGAAGTGCGGACTTTATTTTAGATTATTGAGCATTGACATTGAATTGTGCCATCATCTTTGCAAATCAAAAAGGTCACACATGATTGATAATGAGCGACCATTGCGTTAACAAGATATTCAGCCTTAATCTGCTATAGCGCTGAATTTCATCACGCTAATCTTAAAAGCACGGCATAATATTGCGGCCCGATGTCTGGTTCGGGTCTTGATAGAACATTCATTTCGCTTTATTTCACTGGATCATCGAATGAAACACATTGGGTGGCTGCTATTCGTCTTATACAGTTCGAACGCGCTCTCTGCGGGCGAAGTTGAGATCCCTTTACTGGCTGAAACCACGCATCTTCAGGCTGCGATCAGTCGCGCCCTTGAATTTGATGAGAATGGCGAGGGCACGCTCAGAAACGACCGATGCAACCGGGTGAAGTTATCCGATCTGAAGGTCGTGACCGAAGAGACCCAACTGTCTCTCGACATGGCAGTGACCGGCACGACTGGTGGCTACGTGCTCGGTTCCTGTCGAGGCCCGAAACCTTGGCAGGGCCGGCTTACATTGAAACTGACGCCGCAGGTTATGGCATCAGGACTGGGCATAGAATTTGTGCCTGATTCCATCCAATTGTCGCGGCCGGATAGTAGCCCCGGCATTTTGAGCAAACCTGTTCAGATCATTGCCGATACGCTGGTGCTGCCGCGCATGAGACGGTTGCAAATTGACTTGGCCGGGCCACTGAACAGTCTTGATGAATTGATCGAGCAATTGCTGGGGTCGGGGAGTGAGCAATCGCTGCTTCAACGAACCCATATTACCCGCCTGCAAACTGAAGAAACAGGTGTCAAGGCCTGGCTGGCTTTTCAGGTTCGCGCTACTGATCCTGTCGAACAGGCCCCAGAGCCAAGTTTTGACGCCAGCGAGTTGGCACAATGGCAAACGCTTGAAGATGAATTGGACGGCTTTCTAACCACCATTATTTCAACGCTGGCCCGCTCAACAACCTCTCATGACTTGCGTCTTGAATTACTCGCCGTGTTGCTGGATGCACGACACGCGATTGCCGAGGCACTGACGATCGATGATCCCGAGTCTGATCCGGTTCGTGAACTGTTCCTGACGACATGGGACAGGTTGCGACCGTTGATGCGTGAACTTGAAGGTCTTCAAACACCGGGTTTGGAAGTCGATTTCAGACTTGCAGCATTTATGGCAGGTGGTGATGCGTTGCGGGCATTGGACGCCCTTGGGCCCGAGTATGGTTTTGAAATCAGCCGTGATGGATTACGCAGGCTTGCCCGTTTACTGCTGGCCGAATCGGCGCCGCCGAGTTTTACACCGTTGCCTTTAGAGGTCGATCCGGAATTTCGTGATTTATTTGGCCTTGATAGCAGCAGAGAAGCGGCCGAATATTCAACAGCAGCATTGTCGCGACATATCACCGGTGGGTTTGGCCGGGTAGGGGCATGGTTGTTACCAGCCGCACATGCCGCCAGTATTACGCCGGCCGAGGCTTTAAGAGGACTGGTTCCGCAACCGGACAACCTTGATGCCTACCTTGTCTTGGTCGCCAACCTGTTGGAAGAAGAGACCAGCGCTTGGCTGGCAGGGAATAATAAGCTGCCTGACAGGCTTACTGAACGCCTGGATCCTTTGGTTCGTGCCACCGCCTGGAAAGAATCCTGCTGGCGGCATTTTGCAGGTTCAAGTAGCGATCCCCAGGTATTGCGTTCAGCCGGTGGTGCCGTGGGCATGATGCAGATCAACGGTCGGGTCTGGCGCAAAGTCTACGATCTTGACCGTCTTACTAATGAAGTCGACTACAATGTGAACGCCGGCATCGACATTCTGACTCATTATCTGGTTGATTATGCGCTCCGCAAAGGCGAGCACGAGCAGCCCGGCGGTGATGAAAATTTGATCAAGGCAACTTATGCCGCTTATAACGGCGGTCCGGGACACCTGGCACGCTACCGTCTTGAAGACACGCCAGCTCAATTGCGGGCCATCGACAATGCGTTCTGGAGTCACTATACGACCATCAAGACTGAGGAATGGCCCGATATTTCAAGCTGCTACACAGTTGGTAATTAATAATTTAGTCAACAGAATTAATGACCGCCTTGGCCACGTTTTTCCAGATAACACTGATGATATTCTTCAGCCGGATAAAACGTGCTGGCCGCGGTGATTTCCGTGACTATTGGCTGTGAGAACTGGCCGCTGTTATTGAGCTCGGTTTTAACATTTTCAGCTTGTTGACGCTGTTCCTCATTATGGTAAAACACGGCTGAGCGATATTGACTGCCAACGTCAGGGCCCTGCCGATTAAGCGTAGTCGGGTTATGGATCTGCCAGAAAAAATGCAGAAGCTCAGTGTAGCTAACGATGGTTGGATCAAACTCAACCTCAATCGCTTCAGCATGCCCGGTATCACCGCCGCAAACTTGCTTGTAATCGGGATCCGCGGTTTGGCCGCCCGTATAACCGACACGGGTGTTTTTAACGCCGGGCAGTTGCCTGAATTTGGCTTCTACCCCCCAAAAACATCCGGCAGCAAATGTGGCTTGTGTATTCATAAAACCTCCTGAAATGTGATGGTTGCACGGCTCCGGGAAACCCCCTATGCTAGCTCATTGCCCGTTTGAATTCTTCAATTGGACCGAAACATGACAGCGGTAACTTCGAAAGCGCACGCCAATATGGTTTGGCAACAATTACGGCCTAACGATGTATCAGACCCCGGCGTTTTACAAGTGTTGCAAAATACCGATCGCGCCGATTTTGTTGATGAATCATTAAAAGCGCTGGCTTATGCTGATACCCAATTGCCGATAGGGCATGACCAGCACCTATGGTCACCCCTCCAGGAAGCTCGGATTTTGCAGGCACTGCAATTAAATAAAACCGATACGGTATTGGAAATCGGCACTGGCAGCGGCTTATTTACCGCGATGCTGGCGCAGCTGGCCGGCAAAGTAATCAGTGTTGAAATCTATCCTGAATTCAGTCAAGGCGCCCAGCACCGTTTGCAAGCAATGAATCTGGATAATGTGGCATTGGAAATCGGTGATGCCTGCCAGGGTTGGCCAGTGGCTGAAAGGGTCGATGCTGTTGTTTTGACAGCGGCTTATCCTCAAGTGCCAGAATACTATTTACATCAGCTGGCAGTGGGCGGCAAATTGCTGGCGATAGTTGGTGCTGCGCCGGCAATGTCAGTCCAGCGTATTATCCGAACTGATGAAACGCGTTGGCACACTGAAACTTTATTTGAAACGGTCGTTGCAATGATGCTTGGCGCTGAACCGAAACCTGAATTTGCCTTTTGATAAAGAGATTTTTATGAAACAAATGAATGCCACTGATCTGGCTGCCTGGCTGCCAGAAAATAATGCCATGCTGGTTGATGTTCGTGAAGCCCATGAACTTCCCAATGGGATGCTCAAAGGTGCCAAACATATTCCCATGAATCATATCCCAGCGCGCATCAGTGAACTTGAATCAGCCAAAAACAGTCCGATAGTGCTCATTTGCCGATCCGGACAGCGCAGTATGCAAGTAGGCCAATATTTAGAGCAAGCGGGCTTTACTGACGTGATTAATCTGCAGGGCGGTATGAATAGCTGGGCGACCGATGTCGACCCCTCAATGCGAGTGTACTAGGATTTGTTTATTTCTCCTTCCCACCACTTCTGGCGGCTATTTTTGTGTCTGGCAACCCTATGAGATCTTTGCTGGTAGTATTTTTATCGATGCTGACGCTGCCAGCCAGCGCCGCTCAGGATTTGTTGGATAGTTATCAACTGGCTTTGCAAAGTGACCCGCAATTGATGGCACAGGCGGCTAATCAGCGTGCTACATCGGAATTGGCGGATCAGGCTGATGCCTTGTTTTTACCAGAGATAGGTTTGAGCGCGGATGCCACCAAGGTCTGGACCGAGACCTCCTCACAACGTTTCGGCGGCGAGAGTGATTCCGTTGACCGCGGCTATACGCTTAGTTTGGTTCAGCCCGTTTACCGGCGCGAAAGCTTTGTTCAGGACCGGCAAGCTGATATCGCCATTAGTGGTGCTGCGGCCCAATATGAAGTGGTGAAACAAGAGCTGATTGTCCGCGTTGCGAATGCATACTTTGCAGTATTGGCTGCCAAAGATGATTTGATGTTTGCTGAAGCGGAACGCGAAGCAATCAGCAAACAGCTGGAAGAAGCACAGCAGCGTTTTGAAGTGGGACTAACCACGATTACCGATGTCAGCGAGGCACAGGCAGCATTTGATATCGCCAATTCAGCGGTGATTGCTGCCCAAAATGCACTGGCCAATAGTCGTGAATTGCTGCGGGAAACGACTGGTCAATATCCGGACAGCCTGTCACCTTTGGTTCAGGAAACACCTTTGGTGCGTCCGGAGCCGGAAAATATCGAACGATGGAGTGAAATGGCACTTGTGACCAATCCGGTGTTGCAGGTGGTGGGCAGCGAGGTTGATTTCGCCCGCGAAAATATTCAGTTGCAGCGAAGCGGTCATTACCCATCGCTGGATATCATCGCTCAGAAAAATTACAGCTCACAAAGTGACAGTAATTTAAGTGGTGGCAGCCAAACCCATCAGGAGTTGGTTGGCTTGCAATTTAACCTGCCGATTTATTCAGGTGGCGCGGTCAGCTCCCGGACCCGCGAAGCCGGTTATCGCCTTGATGAAGTGATGCAAACCGAAGAACAGCAGCGTCGAACAGTAATGCGTCAAACCCGCGAAGCTTATAACAGCGTGTTATCCGGAATTAGTCAGGTACAAGCACTGGCTCAAGCCGTAAGGTCTAATGAAAAAGCACTCGAAGCAACACAAGCCGGGTTTGAGGTGGGCACCCGGACGACTGTTGATGTGCTCAATGCCAGGCGTGAATTGTTCAGTGCCCGGCGCGACTATGCGCAGTCACGTTATCAATACATCGTTAATACCTTGCGCTTGAAACAAGCAGCCGGCATCGTTACAGTCAGTGACTTACAGCAAATCAATACCTGGTTAGCTGCTAATCATCAATAGATGAACGATAAAACGCAAGGAGCAAATTTATTATGATGACGCAGACAGCTGAGAGTGTGCTTGTGGTCATTGATATTCAACAAAAGCTGGCTGGAGCGATGCCTAAAGGGGTTAGGGATCGTGTGGTCGGTGAAGTCAATACGCTATCAACCGCAGCCGATGTATTAAATATCCCGGTATTAGTGACTGAGCAATATCCCAAAGGCCTCGGCCCGACTGAGCCGGCATTGGCCAGTCAATTGCCGGCCAATAGTCAGATTATCGAAAAAACGGCTTTTTCCTGCGCCAATGTGCCGGAATTTATGCAGGCATTAACTGCCACTGGTCGTAAGCAAGTCATCTTAACCGGCATGGAAACCCATATCTGCGTGCTGCAAACCGCAATTGATTTACGAAATGCGGGCTATGAGGTCTTTGTTATTGAAGACGCCGTCAGTTCAAGGCTTAAAGGCAATCAATATAATGCTTTGCATCGTATGCGGCTGGCAGGCGTAGTCATCAGTAATGTTGAGTCGACATTATTTGAGTGGCTCGGGGATGCGCAACATCCAAGCTTTAAGACGCTGGCGAAATTGATTCTGTAATAAGCCCTTTCAGGCGTGTAAACGCTGGCGTTTATTGGCCAGTCCCTGACGTGCCGGTTTATTTAATTGCGGCAAATGAACAAAATCGGCTTTACCCTTAATGCCATTACGTTCAAAGTCCGCCATCAGTAGCGTCTCAGCGGATTGAGTACTGATTTGTAAATCTTCGGTCATCACCAGATACAGCAATTCAAACAGTCGCTTCAAGGCGATATGACCTGTTTGCCCACTTCGCGCATAGAGGCTATCGCTGATCTGCATAAAGCGTGCAAACGGTTTTGCATCCAGCAACGCCGGCAGCGTATTCAAAAACCGACCAGAGTTGCCGATGAGATCCCAGTATCGGGCAAAGCGGTTGACCTGTTGCATATCACTGAACGAAATATCCCGGCTTGATAACAGGTTATAAGGGGGCAGGGGATTAAAGCGCAGTTGGTAATTATCAATATGACGGTTCAATGGCGCGCCGCGCAGACGTTTTAAAATACCGACCTGAATCTCATGCGGATTCAACGCGACCAACTGATCAAAACTGTCCGCAAAATTAGCCAGATAATCGCCGGGCAGACCAAAAATCAGATCAGTATGTAAATGCGCGCCGGTATGTTCTCGCAGCCAGCGGATATTGGCTTTGCTTTTGGCGTTATCTTGCTTACGGCTGATTAGCGTTTGAATATCCGTATCAAAGGTCTGTATACCGATCTCAAATTGCAGGCTTTGTGGCGGAAATTTTTTCAGCACTGTTTGCAGTTTTTCCGGCAGATTATCCGGCACCACTTCATAGTGCAGATATAAATCGTCGCTCATCCTCGCCAGAAAGAACTCCAAAATGGCCACACTGGTGCTGACTTTCAAATTAAAGGTACGGTCGATAAATTTGAAATTACGCACGCCGCGTTGCCAGAGCTGATCCATTTCGTTAAGAAACGCATCTAACGGAAAGGCTGTTGCGGTTTTATCCAAAGCCGATAAACAAAATTCACATTTAAACGGGCAACCACGCGAAGCTTCAACGTAAATCAGCCGGTTTTTAATATCCTCATCATCGTAAAAAGCATACGGCAACGTTAATTGATCCAACGGCGTAGCCCGACCATCAATATGTTTTTCAACTGGCCGCTGACCGGCCAGCAACTGCTGGCACAATTCCCGAAAATCCTGCTCACCGGGACCGGCGATGACGTAATCCGCCAACTCGCAGACCGCCGGTAAATCGGGTTTGTGGCTGACTTCCGGTCCGCCCAGAACAATGACAATATCGGGATCGATAGTTTTTAATAAAGCCACCACGGCTTCGGTTTCTGTCACATTCCAGATATAAACGCTGAAACCGATGATTTTTGGCTGGCGATTTAATAATTGCTCAGCAATGGTCAACGCCTGTTCCTGAATAGTGAATTCCAGGATATCGGCCTGCGTTTGCAGCTCACCGAGGTTAGCCAGTAAATAACGCAGGCCAAAAGCGCTATGCATAAAGCGTGCATTGAGCGTAGTCAGTAGGATTGGCGTATTTTCAATGCTCATGGCTGGCGATTGAAAGTTTGTTGTTTATGTTGGGCAAAATCTTCCAGTGCCGTTAAAACTTGTTGTTGAGCGGGGCTGAGTTTCTGTGCACGACACTCTGCCAAAGCTTTGGTAAATGACTCAAAATTCAGCCAGGGGCTATCAGGCTGATTGAGCCGCTGAGCACAGAATTGTTGCCAGTCTTGCTGCTCATCAGCAGACAGCGAATCCGGCCAGCTGCGCGCACGGTAGCGAAACAATAATTCGCTTAACCGGTTGTCGTTAAACGGCGGATTAAATGTAGCCAGTTCAGTCGGTGTTTTTTGCCTGATCTGCTGCATTGTTTGTTTGTCATCATTATCAAAAAAACCGCCACCATACAGACTGCCATCAACATCCGGCGCCGGAAAATCAGCTGGCGCATTAAAAATCGCCTCGATTTTTTGCTGTAATAAATCGGCATGTTGCAGATATTGCTGAAAATGCTGATGGTGCAGTTCACGGTCAATCTGCAAACGTTCTGCAGCAGCGTCATCCAGTGCAGCCGCCGGTACCACCACCGGACATTTATTGATATGCACGGTTTTTATCGGTGGGCGCTCTACGCCATCCGGTAATTCGGTTGTTGGCGTATAAAGCCACTGACGCAACGTTTCAGCATCTTGTTCAATCAGTGCATCCGGCGCAAAACGCAAATCGTAAACGACGATGCCATTCTGGTTCCGGGGATCGCGGGCGATGGGCATGACCAATGCGGTATGACAGTATTGCGATGCATACATTCTTGAGACATGTAACACCGGCGTGCGATCACGTAAATTCAGCAGAGGAGCCACCTGCTGTTTACGGCGTAGTTGGTAAACATGGTCGTAAAGTTTGGGTTGTTTTTCTTTAATCAGACGAGCCAGTTCAATGGTGGCTTTGACATCCACCAAAGCGTCATGGGCGCCCTGATGGGCAATACCATTGGCAGCCGTTAAAGCTTCAAGACGGAAGCTGGGTTGACCATCTTCACGATTAGGCCATTCAATGCCCTCCGGGCGCAGTGCACGGGTTAGACGCACCATATCGATAATGTCCCAGCGTGAATTGCCGTTTTGCCACTCACGACCATAAGCATCATAAAAATTACGAAACAGCGTAAACCGGGTAAATTCATCATCAAAACGTAGACTGTTATAACCGACGCCACACGTGCCGGGCTGCGCCAGCTCATCATGAATTTGTTTGATAAACTCCGCTTCCGGCAGGCCTTGTTCGGCAGCGATTTGTGGCGAGATGCCGGTAATCAAAGCTGCCTGTGGATGTGGCAGATAATCATCAGCCGGCTGACAATAAATCATCAGCGGCTCGCCAATCATATTTAAATCTTCATCGGTGCGAATGCCGGCAAATTGCAAAGGCCGGTCATAACGTGGATCGATGCCGCCGGTTTCATAATCATGCCAGTAGAGCGTATTCATTTATAATCTGGCAAAGGCTTTTTGTGCAGCATCAAGCGTTGCTTCAATCTCGTTATCGCCATGTGCAGCCGAGACAAAACCCGCTTCAAATGCCGATGGTGCCAGATACACACCGTTGTCGAGCATGGCGTGATAAAACTGCTTGAAGCGATCCATATCGCATTGTGTAACTTGCTCAAAAAACTCGATGCGTGCTTCCTCACTGAAAAAAAAGCCGAACATGCCACCAACCTGATGGGTAGATAACGGAATACCG
>JAWWAG010000047.1:0-14232 GCA_033721795.1 Methylophaga sp.
CTGCCGCCCATTCACCGAGATCAATTAACTTACAGCGTTCGCTGCAAAAAGGCCGGAAGGCATTATCTTCGGACCAGATAACTTTACGTCCGCAAGTCGGGCAATTTACTTTCATCATCATTACATACTGCAGCAGCTGAGGCGGAAGGGAACATCCTCAGAGATTTGCTGCGGCCGCTGGTTAATATCAAATAACATAAAACGCACGGTAAAGCGGTGTTTACCGCCACTGATTTCCGGGAAATAGCCGGTGTCCGCCGGGATTTGTACGCGAATGAGCTGTGTCGGCTGATTACCATCGAGATTGCGTTGAAAAAAACCGTTTTCTGCCTGAGCGTCGCTGAATGCCGTTCCACTGCGGATTAATCTTAAACTAATATCAATGGCCGCTCTGACCGCTACAAATTGCTCCAGCCAAAATTGTAGCTGACTGATCCGGTCGGCGACAGGGGTGTGCTGTAACCAAAAATGATAGGCCGGTAAATCAAAATCACAGGTACCGCCGGCAATGCTGGAACGCTGACGAATACTGTACAAAAAATCGTTTTCTTTCAATGCCTGGCCAACGCCTGATTTACGTAACTGCAGCGCGTCCAGCGTTTGATCCAATTCATCAAGCAAACTATCCAGAGCCGTACGATCGACACCAGCCAGATTTTCCAGTGCTGTCAGATTGGCAATCAGTCGCTCAACTTCTTTTAATACCTCAGACTTTAAATCATTACGTTCAAACACTGACAAAATACTGAGCATGGCATCAATGGCATCACGATGACTGAGCTCATCCTCAAATTGCATAGCTCTGTCAACCCGCGCAAATAAAAACTCCAACCTTAAAAAAGTCCGGATGCGCTCATTGAGGGGTTGTTCGTAAGTAGTAGTTGCTGACACGTCGCTTCTGTGTGAAAAATAATTAAGGGTTATTGGCAGCAAGTTGTTGGTATGTTTTCATCAATTTTTCTATCTGCCCGGTAAGGTTTTTAACATTACCATTATTATCAATTATGTCATCAGCATAGTGTAAACGCTGCTTGTCATCAATCTGTGCACTTACCATCTGCTTGGCCAGTACTTCGGAAATTGTTTCGCGTGCTAATAATCGCGCAAGCTGAAGGTTCTTATTCGCGGTAATCAACAGTATCCGATCAAACATGTCCTGCATCCGGGCTTCAATCAGCAACGGCACGGCAACAATGGTCACGGCCGCTTCACTTTGTTGCAACTGCACCTTCAGTGCTTGCCTGACCTGCGGATGAACAATCGCCTCTAAAGCTTTTTTGGCTGCAGCATCCTGAAAGATAATTTCCCGAAGTGCCGGGCGGTCCAAGTCACCAGTTTCCAGCAGAACATTGTCACCAAAATGCGCAACGATTTGTTGATAGGCTGGCATGCCCGACTGACAAACCGCTTTGGCAATAACATCAGCATCGATAATTTTTGCACCAAGTGCATCAAATATCTCGCAGACCGTACTTTTGCCACTGGCAATACCGCCGGTCAGGCCTACCTGTAACGGCATTTAACTGAGCCCGCTCCAGCGTAAATAGCTACTATTGATAACATCGCCCCAAATCAGTGCCAGCCAGCCGGCTGCGGCGAGATAAGGGCCAAATGGTATCGGTTGGCTGCGTTGATGCTGACGCAATAAAATCAGACTAATGCCCACTACAGCGCCGACCAATGATGATAATAAAATAATCACCGGCAAAAACTCCCAGCCTAACCAGGCGCCGAGTGCCGCCAGTAATTTAAAATCACCAAAGCCCATGCCTTCTTTGCCAGTTACCAGACGAAAAGCATGAAATACCAGCCATAATGATAAATAACCGGCGAGTGCGCCAATCACAGCACTCTGAATGGTGGTAAAGCTACTGAATAAATTGAAAAATAGACCCAGCCATAGCAACGGCAGGGTGATGCTATCGGGTAGTAACTGTTCATCAACATCAATAAACGTTAATGCGATTAATGCCCAGGTTAACAGTAATGCGCCCAGACAGACCCAACTGAAACCAAAATGCCAGGCAACCACGGCCGATAAGACACCGGTTAACGCTTCAATTAATGGATACCGGATTGAAATCGGTGCCTGACAGCCACGGCAACGGCCCCGCAACAACAGATAACTAATCACCGGAATATTTTCCAGAGCGCTGATGCCATGCCCGCATTGTGGACAACGTGAGCGTGGTTTACTTAAAGTCAGCAAGACCGTTTCTGGTGGTTTACTACCGATTAGCTCGTGGCATTGCTGCTGCCACTCATGATGCATCATCTTCGGCAGTCGATGAACAACAACATTCAGGAAGCTGCCAACCAGCAGGCCCAGAATAAACACCACGCTGATAACGGCCGCAGGCGAGCCGGCCAGAAATTCGACCATCTGCATTTACACGACAGCGCCAAGCTTGAAGATCGGCAGGTACATGGCGATAACCAGCGTACCAATCAATACGCCGAGGAAAGCCATGATAAATGGTTCCATCAATGCCGTCATATTGTCTACAGCATCATCGACTTCACGCTCAAAAAAGTCCGCAACTTTCGCCAGCATAGCGTCCAGAGAACCGGATTCTTCACCGATGGCCACCATTTGAATCACCATATTCGGAAACAATTCAGTTTGGGCCATGGCTTTGTTTAACTGGGTGCCGGTAGACACATCATCACGCATTTCGATGGTTGCTTCGGAATATACAATATTACCGGTCGCGCCAGAAACAGAGGTCATGGCATCGACCATTGGCACACCTGCTTTGAACATAACAGCAAAAGTACGGGCAAAACGGGCAATAGCACCTTTGGTTAAAACATCGCCGATAATGGGTAATTTCAATAACATTCGGTCAAGAAAATGCTGAATTTTTCGGGATCGTTTTTTGGCTGCCATAAAGCCCATCACGGTACCAATCAGGACCCCGAAAATAAGCCACCATTTTTCCTGAAAGATTTCAGAAATCCGGATGACCAGTAAAGTCAAACCCGGTAAGTCTGCACCAAAACCACTAAACAACGATTCAAACTGTGGAATAACGAATATCATCAAAATAGCGGTAACGATAAAGGCTACGACAATAATCGCCGCCGGATATATCAGCGCCTTACGAATTTTAGCTTTCAAAGCTTCGGTCTTTTCCTGATACGTTGCGATTTCATGGAGCAATGATTCCAAGGTACCGGACTGCTCACCGGCATTAACCAGGCTGACATACAGATCATCAAAATGCAGCGGGTATTTCGACAAGGATTCAGCAAGACTGGTACCCGATTCAACATCGGCTTTAATTGCCAGAATCATTTCCTGCATCGAAACTTTTTCATGGCCTTCGCCGATGATTTGCATCGACTGCATCAGTGGCACACCGGACGACATCATAGTCGCCAACATACGGCTGAATACGGCGATATCGGCAGGTTTAATTGGGGGTTTGCGCGGCGCAAACAAATCTTTGGGTTTTTTACGGACTTTTAATGGGGTAACACCCTGGCGTCGTAAATCAGCACGAACTGCCTGAACACTGTCCCCAGCAGTTTCACCCTTGACCCGGCGACCCTGCTTGGTGGTGCCTTGCCATAGATACATGGTCGGCACGACAGCTTTTTTCTTTTTTCTCGCCGAAGCAGCAGCTTGCGCCATGGCTTACTCCTTGATCACGCGGTTAATTTCTTCAAGGCTGGTCATGCCGGCCATCACTTTTTTCAGACCGGAAGCCCGTAAATCATCAACGCCTTCCAATTTTGCCTGATGAGCCAACTGCATTGAATTACCGCCTTCCATAATAATGCGGCCCATAGCATCAGAAACCGGCATCACCTGATAAATACCCACCCGGCCTTTATAGCCGGCAGTGCAATGTTCACAGCCGACAGCCCGGTGAACTTTAAAGCCTGAATCGATCTGCGCTTGTGAAAAGCCTTCTTCCAGTAATGTTTCTGTCGGTAAATCCTCTGCCTGCTTACATTTAGGGCAAAGACGACGTGCCAGCCGCTGGGCAATGATCAATGTCACTGCCGAAGCAATGTTAAAGGCGGGCACACCCATATTGGCGAGACGGGTTAATGTTTGCGGTGCGTCATTGGTATGCAATGTGGAAAACACCATATGACCGGTTTGTGCGGCTTTTATGGCGATTTCAGCGGTTTCCAGATCGCGGATCTCACCGACCATGATAACGTCCGGATCCTGACGCAAAAACGCGCGGAGACATTCAGTGAAACCAAGGCCGATGGCCGGATGCACGTTGACCTGATTTATACCGGGCAGATTAATCTCAGCCGGATCCTCGGCGGTAGAAATATTGCGATCATCGGTATTAAGAATATTCAGTGCGGTATACAACGAAACCGTCTTACCACTCCCGGTCGGACCGGTGACTAACACCATGCCGTAGGGTTTATGCATGGTTTCCATAAAAATCTGTTTCTGGTCTTCTTCGTAACCGAGCGCATCAATACCCATTTGGGCACTGGTCGGATCCAGAATCCGTAAAACGATTTTTTCGCCGAACAGGGTTGGGATAGTATTTACCCGGAAATCGATGGCTTTGGATTTTGATAGTTTCAGCCGCATCCGGCCATCTTGCGGCACCCGACGCTCGGCGATATTCATTCGTGACAACACTTTCAGCCGCGCCGCTATCCGGCCACTGAGAGCAACCGGTGCCGTTTTGGTTTCATGCAATATACCGTCGATACGAATACGTACCCGATATTTTTTCTCATAGGGCTCAAAGTGAATATCTGACGCACCGGCTTTAATGGCCTGAGTCATAATGCCGTTAATAAAGCGCACCACCGGCGTATCATCAATATTGGTTTCGGTGGCGTCTTGTCCGCGATCAATATCATCTTCTGGGCCGAGATCAATGTCATCGAGTTCGGCATTAGCGAACTCATCGAGTTGCTGTTCACGTTTGTCTAGGGCTTTTTCGATGATTAAGGAGAGTTTGTGTTCATCGACCAGAATCGGATAGGTATTCAGCGCGGTGTTAAACTGGAATTCATCGAGCGCTTGTAAATTGGTGGGATCAGATACCGCGACATAAAGTCGTTTGCCACGTTGAAATAAGGGCAGGGCATTGTGCTGGCGAATTAATTTTTCCTGGAACAGGCTGGTAGGTGCCAGTTCCAGATTCATTGCTTCGATATCAAACAATGGAACGCCGAATTCCTGTGACGCAATATCAGCGATTTTATGACTGGCCAAAAGCTTATGATTGACCAGATAGGTGACAAACGACTGTTTAGCCTGTTTTGCCGCACTTTGCGCGGATTGCGCTTCATCCTCGTTAAGCAGACCTTCGCTAACAAGACGCCGTGCTAAACCACTAAGCCGGATAGGTGCCGCCATATTTGCCATGACTAGTTGCGATTCCTTAACATAACGCTATCTCCAATGCGCCAATAGTAGGGGAGTTGCGCGATAAATTCTAGTTACCAATTCAGGTGGTCAATGCATTCACGTATAGTCTGCCTGCTATTCACCTTATGGGGAAGTTATTATGCGAAAAGTTACCGGCTGGCGGGCGCTGGCTATTATGTTATGTACCGTCGGGCTTTTGGCAGCATGCGGCCTGAAAGGCGATTTATATTTACCGGAGGGCAATGCGCAGACTGTTGAGGTCGCGTAAGTTTCATGGATCACTTTCATTATCAACATGGCGAATTGTTTGCCGAAAACGTAGCCGTTTCAGCGATTGCTGAGCAATACGGTACACCAACCTATATCTATTCACGTGCGACATTAGAGCGCCACTGGCGGGCCTTTGATGACGCGTTTTCCAGTCAGCCGCATTTAGTGTGTTATGCCGTTAAAGCCAATTCCAATTTGGCGGTACTGAATGTGCTGGCAAGACTGGGTTCGGGCTTTGATATTGTTTCAGCCGGTGAACTGGCCCGGGTATTAGCCGCTGGTGGCCGCGCTGATCGCACTGTGTTTTCCGGAGTTGGCAAAACGGCTGCGGAAATCGGCTATGCGTTGGAACAGGAGATCCGCTGTTTTAATGTGGAGTCGATCGCCGAGTTGGAACGTATTAATCAGGTAGCCGGTGAGTTGGGCAAATTGGCGGCGATTTCGATACGGGTCAATCCTGATGTTGATGCCGAAACGCATCCGTATATCTCTACCGGTCTGAAAGAAAACAAATTCGGTATTGATATTAATTTAGCGCCAGCGGTATATCAACAAGCGGCCGCGATGCCGAATTTACAGGTGATGGGGGTCGATTGTCATATTGGCTCGCAACTGACCAAAGTCACGCCGTTTGTTGATGCTCTGAAACGGGTATTAATGTTGATTGATGAATTGGCAGAGAACGGTATCGACATCCACCATCTCGATATTGGTGGTGGTTTGGGTATTCATTACAAAGATGAAACTCCGCCAACACCAGCCGAATATGCTGCTGCCATGCAGGATTTGCTGAAAGACCGTCAGTTGGAAATTTTGCTGGAGCCGGGCCGGGCAATTGCCGGTAATGCCGGTATTTTGCTCAGTAAAGTCGAATATATCAAAGCCAACGATGACAAACGCTTTGCCATTGTCGATGCCGCGATGAATGATTTATTACGTCCGGCCCTGTATCAATCCTGGATGGCAATTGATGCCGTTAAGACGCGCGAAACCACGTCGCTCAGCTACGATATTGTCGGTCCGGTTTGCGAAACCGGTGACTTTCTTGGCAAAGATCGTAAGCTTGCTATTGAAAGCGGGGATTTGCTGGCGGTTCGCTCAGCCGGGGCGTATGGTTTCACTATGAGTTCGAATTATAACTCACGGCCGCGTGCTGCAGAGATCATGGTCGATGGCGATAAGGCGATAGTGGTGCGTGAACGTGAAACGATAGAAAGTTTGTATCACGGTGAACATCTGTTGCAGGATTAGTTGATGTTGAAATTCAGCAAAATGCATGGTTTGGGTAATGACTTTATTGTCATTGATGCCATACGCCAGTCGGTTTCGCTGAATGCTGCGCAGGTAAAATTTCTGGCTGATCGACATTTTGGTATTGGCTGTGATCAATTATTACTGGTCGAAAGCAGCGATCGTCCTGATGTCGATTTTCGCTACCGGATTTTTAATGCCGATGGCGGTGAAGTATCTCAATGTGGTAATGGTGCGCGCTGTTTTGCTCGTTTTGTTTATGACAACGGGCTGACTGAGAAAACCACCATTGCCGTGGAAACCGCCTCTGGCGTGATTTATCCAACTTTGCAGCATGATGGCCAAATCAGTGTTGATATGGGCCAGCCACGATTTTTGCCGGAACAAGTGCCATTCAAAGCGGCTGAAGTTGCGACAACCTATATGCTGGCAATAGAAGCCGGACGTCAGGTAGAGATTGCCGCTTTGTCGATGGGCAATCCACACGCGATCATGCTGGTTGATGATGTTGATACGGCGCCCGTACTGGAAATCGGTCCTTTAATCGAAGGTCATCCGCAATTTCCTGAGCGGGTCAATGCCGGTTTTATGCAACTGATCAGTCACGATGTAATTAAACTACGCGTTTATGAACGCGGTGCGGGTGAAACCAGCGCTTGTGGTACTGGTGCCTGTGCGGCCGTCGTCAGTGGTATCCGGCGTGGCTTATTAGCACGTGAAGTTGCAGTGCAATTGCCGGGCGGAAAATTAAAAATCAGTTGGCCGGACCAACAGGCCAGTGTCACGATGACTGGCCCGGCAACACATGTGTTTGATGGAGAAATATCGTGGGCAACCCTGAACAATCTCTGAGCGCCGAACAAGTCAGCGCTTTTTTGCAGCAAAACAGAGATTTCCTGCTGACGCAGCCGGAAGTTCTGCAGCAACTGCAATTAGACGACAGCCCGGCCGGCACTATTTCTCTGGCTCAACGGCAGCGTGAACAATTACAAAACAAAAATCGCCAGTTACAGGACCAGCTTCACGCACTGATTGATAATGCACATAGCAATAATGCGTTGCAATCGCGGGTCAATCAGTTAGTCCTCGATTTGCTCGACTGCCAGGATGGCAGTGAATTACTGACCACGCTGATGGGTAAATTAAAACAGGAATTTGCCGCTGATGCAGTGGCATTAAGACTGTTTTACCAGGGTGACAAACCGCTGGCATTGCCGGAAATTGATGCCAATATCGCTGAACTGCACGCCGATGATCCTAAATTAAAAGCCTTTGATCATATGATCGATAAACAGCAACCTGTTTGCGGCCGTCTGACCAAAGCACAGAAAGAATTGTTATTTGCCGAGGATGCCGACAAGGTGCATTCAATTGCCTGTCTGCCGCTGGGTCATGCACCCTGCGCTGGTTTATTAGCGATTGCCAGTGAAGATGCCAACCGGTTTCATGCCGATATGGGCACTGAATATCTGCATTTCTTAGGCGAAGTCTTTATGCGCCTGTTACGACGTTTCTATCATGGGCAGCATAGCTGAGTTGCAGACGACGCTGCAACAATTTATCGACCATCTGGCGCAGCAGCGCCGTGTTTCAATGCACACCGTCAATAATTATCAGCGTGATTGTCTGCAATTACTGGCGTTCTGTAAGCAGCAAAATATCAATAGCTGGCAGGCGATTAAACCTGCTGATTTACGGCAATTTATCGCTCAAATGCACCGGCAGGGGTTAGCGTCACGCACCATTCACCGTATGTTGTCAGCGTTTCGCAGCTTTTATCGGTATTTAATCCGCGAGGATCTGGCCGATCATAATCCGGCGCAATCGGTGCAGGCTCCCAAAACTGAAAAGCGTTTGCCTAAAACCCTGGATGTGGATCAGATGACCGCGTTGCTGGATATGACACCGAATGACACTTTTGTCGCCTGCCGGGATCGGGCGATGATGGAATTATTTTATTCATCCGGTTTGCGTCTGGCGGAGCTTGCAGCGCTGGATCTGCGCGATGTTGATTTTGGCCAGCAACTGGTGCAGGTTAAAGAAGGCAAAGGCGGCAAAGGTCGTCTGTTACCAATGGGCGGTAAAGCCATTGACGCCCTGAAAAACTGGCTGGATAAACGCGAACAACAAAACCTGATTATGGCTACCGCCTTGTTTATTACCCAGCAGGGCCGGCGGCTCGGGGTACGTAGTATCCAGCAGCGCCTCGCTTTCTGGGGCAAAAAACACGGCCTGTCACAGCATGTCCATCCTCACCGGCTGCGCCATGCTTTTGCTTCACATATGCTTGAGTCCAGCGGAGATTTGCGTGCTGTACAGGAATTGCTCGGTCATGCCGATATCAGTACCACGCAAATTTATACCCATGTGGATTTTCAGCATTTGGCCAGGGTTTATGATGCTGCGCATCCGCGTGCAAAAAAGCGTTCGTGATTAATTATTTAACTAATGCGCTTGTTCCCAGTTATCGCCCACACCTAAACCCACTTCCAGCGGCACTTTCAAATCAGCGGCATCAACCATAAATTTTTCGATTTCGGTTTTGGCAAAATCTAACTGATGGTCAGGGACTTCAAATACCAGTTCGTCATGCACTTGCATGATCATGCGGATGCCGGTATCAGCTTCACTCAGCCAGCGGTGAATATTAATCATGGCACGTTTGATAATATCGGCAGCACTGCCCTGCATCGGCGCGTTAATCGCTGTGCGCTCGGCGTATTGGCGGCGCAGACCATTGCTGGAATTGATTTCCGGTAAATATAAACGACGGCCAAAAATCGTCTCGACAAAACCATCCTTTTTAGCCTGTTCGCGGGTGTTGTTCATGTAATCACGAACGCCCGGGTAACGCTCAAAATAGGTGTCCATGTATTTTGCGGCCTGATGACGCTCGATACCAAGTTGCACCGATAAACCGTGCGCCGACATACCGTAAATCAGACCGAAGTTAATGGCTTTGGCACTACGTCGTTGATCGCCGGTGACTTCTTCGGCGGGCACACCAAAAATCTCAGCGGCAGTATGCCGGTGAATATCTTCGCCTTCAGCAAACGCTTTCAGCAGGCTGGCATCGCCGGATAAATGCGCCATGATACGGAGTTCGATTTGCGAATAGTCAGCGGCCAGCAGTTTATAGCCTTTTTCAGGTACAAACGCTTCGCGAATTTTGCGGCCAGTTTCGGTACGGATTGGAATATTCTGCAAATTCGGATCAGATGACGATAAACGGCCGGTGGCAGTAACAGCCTGATGATAGGATGTATGTACGCGGCCGGTTTGTTGATTAACCTGCTGCGGCAATTTATCGGTATAGGTCGATTTCAGTTTGCTTAAGCTGCGGTATTGCATAATGACCTGCGGCAGCGGATACCCCTGATCGGCTAAATCCTGCAGTACATTTTCAGCAGTGGATGGCTGACCTTTCGGGGTTTTTTTCAACACCGGCAGTTCTTGTTTGTCGTAGAGGATTTCCTGCAGTTGCTTGGGTGAGCCAAGATTAAATTTCTGGCCGGCGATCTCGTAGGCCTCTTTTTCCAACCGGTCGATATCATGTGCCAGCGCATCACTCTGCTGCTGCAGCATAAAAATATCGATATGCACGCCGTTGCGTTCCAGCGTGTTTAATACCGGCAACAATGGCATTTCCAATTCGCGGTAAACAGTTACTAAGGGTGGAATGGCCTGAATTTTGGGCCATAGCTGCTGATGCAGTTGCAACGTTACATCAGCATCTTCACAGGCATAGGGCGCAGCTTCGTCGAGACCAATTTCATTAAAAGTCAGCTGCTTTTTGCCTTTGCCGGCGATATCTTCAAAATGAATGGTGTTTTTGCCGAGATATTTTTCAGCCAGTGAATCCATATCATGCCGCGTTGCGGTGCTGTCCAGCACATAGGATTGCAGCATAGTGTCATGGGCAATGCCCTGCAAATCAATGCCGTGATTGAGTAATACATGGCGATCATATTTCAGATTCTGCCCGACTTTCAGGGCTTTTGGATCTTCGAGCAGCGGCTTTAATTTGGTCAGGGTTTTATCGAAATCGAGTTGATCCGGTGCGCCTGGATAATCATGTGCTAAAGGCAGATAAGCGGCTTCGCCGACGTTGATGGCAAATGACATCCCGACAACCCGTGCCTGCAAATAATTAAGGCTGGTGGTTTCAGTATCAAAGGCAAACAGCTCGGCTTTTTTGAGCCTTGCGATCCAGTCATTTAGCTGTTGTTCGGTGGTAATGATCTGATAATCGGTTTCAGTACTATAGTCGGCACTGCCGGTTTCCGGGGCTTCGGCGACATCGCCTGTCACATCAATTTCCTGCAACCAGCTTCTGAATTCGTAGCGTTTGAATAATTCGTGCAGTTTTTGTGTATCGGGTTTTTGGATATTCAATGTTTCCGGCGTGAAATCCAGCGCCACATCCAGTTTGATGGTGGCAAGTTCATAAGACAGCGGCAAATCATCGAGTGCCGCGCGCAATTTTTCGCCGAGCTTGCCTTTGACCTTGTCGGCATTCTCTATCACGCCCTTTAAACTGCCGTATTCCTGCAGCAGTTTGGTGGCGGTTTTCGGGCCGACACTTTCAACGCCCGGAATATTATCGACTTTATCACCCATCAGGGCGAGATAATCGATGATTTGTTCGGGTTTGAGGCCGAATTTTTCATGGACGGCCTTTATATCGCTTTTGGTGTTATTCATGGTGTTGACCAGCGTGACATACTCGCTGACCAGTTGCGCCATATCCTTATCGCCGGTGGAAATCACCGTTTCAATGCCGCGTTCGGTGGCTTGTCTGGCCAGCGTACCGATAACATCGTCAGCTTCCACATCATCAATCACCAGTAGCGGCAGGCCCATGGCGACAACGATTTCATGAATAGGCGCGATTTGTTCACGTAAGTCATCGGGCATTGGTGGACGGGTGGCTTTATATTCAGCATATAAATCATTGCGGAAAGTTTTACCTTTGGCATCAAAGACCACAGCCATATGCTCAGGCTGATAATCGCGGATGAGCTTACGCAGCATATTAATGACGCCGTAAATGGTGCCGGTCGACTCACCATCACTGTTGGTCAATGGGGGCATCGCATGGTAAGCGCGGTATAAATAGGATGATCCATCAACAAGGATCAGCGGTGCAGATTGCGTCATAGTTCACATAGCCTGATATACGGGCACATAGTTTGCTTTAATCATCGTAATGGAAATGCTATCTTTAGCAAAAGTCATCGGGAGCAAGCAGCTATGTTGAATAAATTCGCTATTGTAGGCGCTTTGAGCGTTTTGGTCACAGTAGCTGTCTGGGCGAATGAAGAACTGATTGAACAACCGCCAGAATTGCCGGATCGTATGCAAAGTGGTGACAGCATAGAGCCCGATATTAATATCATTCAGGAAGATGACCGCACCATTGAGGAATATCGCGTTAATGGTCAGCTATATATGATCAAAGTCATTCCAATTGCCGGTCCGCCCTACTATTTGATGGATACTGATGGTGACGGGTCATTAGAAACCACCCGCAGCGAGTTGGAAAGTCCGGCAGTTCCTAACTGGATCCTGCTTGAGTGGTAAGCCACTACTAAACTGAGTTTACATGTCTGTTTATACCGAAGTCGGGCGTGATCAGCTGATTGCGTTCCTTGGCGATTATGATCTGGGTGATCTTCAGGATTATCAGGGCATCAGCGCCGGAATCGAAAATACCAACTACTTTGTCACCACCAGCCAGGGTGAATTCGTGCTGACGCTGTTCGAACAGCATGATTTCAGTGAATTAGCCTATTTTCTGGATGTGATGACGTTTTTTTACCAGCAGGGTATTCCCTCTGCACATCCGGCGGCCGATCGTGATGGCCACTATCTGAAAACGCTGGCCGGCAAACCGGCTGCCTTGGTGCTGCGATTACCCGGTAAAACCGTTGATCAAGTTGCCACCACAGGTCAGTGCGCAGCCATTGGTGATATGTTGGCGCAAATGCATTTGGCCGGGCAAAAATTTGCCTCTCGTCGACCCAGCACCCGCGGGCCGCATTGGCGTAAACAAATGGCCAAAGCTTTACTGCCACATCTTGATACCGATCTTGCCGACCTACTGAAAAGCGAGCTGGACTTCCAAAAAGACTATGCCGAACTGAATTTGCCTTGGGGCGTCACCCATTCAGATCTTTTCCGTGACAATGCTTTATTTGTTGGTGATGAGTTATCGGGCATTATCGATTTTTACTATGCCTGCGATGAATATCTGCTTTACGACCTGGCGGTTGCAGTCAATGACTGGTGCGTTGACGACAGTGGTTTACTGGAAATGGGCCGTTACCAGACGTTGATGCAGGCTTACTTAAAGCGCCGGCCACTGACGCTGGCCGAAAAAGATAACTGGAATCTGGTGTTGCGTGCCGCGGCACTGCGTTTCTGGTTATCACGTTTGCAGGATCAGTTGTTTCCCCGTGAAGGCGAAATCACCCAGATCAAAAATCCTGATGCCTTTTTGAAAATCCTGCGTCAGCATCAACAACAGCCGCTACCCACCGACGGAATTACTAGGCACTGATGCGGGTTTTGATCATCAAGCTCACGTCCATGGGCGATTTGATACATGCCTTACCGGCACTGACCGATGCCGCATACGCGATTCCCGGTATTGAATTTGACTGGGTGGTCGATGAAGCCTTTGCCGAAGTACCGCAATGGCATCCGGCCGTTAAAAACATCATCACCACCTCACATCGTCGTTGGAAAAAATCAACCTGGCAAACTCTAACTGGTGGTGAATTACGGACTTTTTATCAAGAGCTCAATGCCGGCGATTACGATGTGGTCGTCGATATGCAGAATAATCTGAAAAGTGCATTGGTCAGTATGCTGCGGCGTGGCCCCGTGGCAGGTTTGGATAAAGATTCCTGCCGCGAACGGCCGGCGCATCTGGCCTATAAATTTCCGATCAATGTAAATCCGCAGCAACACGCCGTGGATCGGATGCGGCAAATTCTGGCGAAAGCGCTAAATTATCCATTGCCCGGGAAAGCCGCTGATTATGCGGCTGATTTTCGCCGTTATGCCTTGCCGGAACTGGACTTTGAACTGACCGGCAAGTATTTGATCTTTGTGCAAAATGCCAGCTGGCTTAGCAAAATGTGGCCGGTAAAGCATTGGCAAAAATTGATATTAATGGCCCGTGAAGCCGGGTTCTCAGTGTTGCTGCCCAGCGGCAATGACGCCGAGTATCAACGCGCCAAACAAATTGCCCTTGTCGATGAAGTTGCCCATGCCTTACCGAGAATGTCGTTGAATAATATGGCGGCATTGATTCATAACGCGACGGGCGCAGTATGCAGCGA
>JAWWAG010000048.1:0-13994 GCA_033721795.1 Methylophaga sp.
TATTGACCGCCTTGGCCATTTCTTCGTTTTCAAATGCCGCTTCCAGGGTATTGATACGATTACGGACCAATACCAGCTCACCGACCATGTTCATGATCTCATCAAGCCGGGCGGTATCAACGCGAACACTGGTTTCGGCAGGCGGTGGGGCAGCCTTGGCAGGCTGCATAGGCTTATCATTGGTGCTTTCGGTAGCTTTATCGGCAGCGGGAGGCGGCTCATCGACATTTTTTAACGGTGCTGCTTTAACCGGCTCTGCTGTTGAAGGTGGCGGGGCGGTTGGGGCTTTCTTTTTGCCCTGTAATTCATCCAGCAGGGCCTCAAATTCCGCTTCGGTCATTTCATCATCAGCAGCGGGCGATTTGGCAGGCGGATCTTCAGCAGATGGTGGATTTTTAACACCGGGCGCAGCATTCCCATGTAGTTGATCTAGCAGGGCTTCAAATTCATCATCAGTAATATCATCACCACCAGTACTGGCCGGGGGTTCTGAAACCGGTTCAGGCTCAGGCTCGGGTTCCGGAGCGGGAGGTGCAGGAGCAGCATCAGCTTCCAGGTAAGCAGCCAGCTGAGTGAGGATCGCCGGATCAGCAGCCTGAGGATATTCACCGCTTTTTAATTCAGCGAACATGGCATTCAGGCTGTCGAGTACTTTCAGGAAAGTGTCCATCATATCGGCATCAACATGCCGTTCGCCCTGACGGAGCAGATTAAATACGTCTTCGCCCTTATGACATAACGCCACCATGGCATCGAGGCTTAAAAAGCCGGCCCCCCCTTTAATGGTGTGAAATCCACGGAAAATTGCATTAAGCAGGTCACTGTCCTGCGGCTGGGATTCCAGCGCCACCAATTGTTCATTCAGGCCATCGAGGATTTCTTCTGCCTCGACCATAAAATCCTGGAGAATTTCGTCATCAGTATCCAGCGCCATACTCGCTTTCCTTTAGAAGCCAAGACTTGATAGCAAGTCATCAACATCATCCTGGTTGTTCACCACATTGGCCTTTTTATCAGCGTTTATTTGTGGTCCTTCGGCTTTCAAAGCATCGACTTCGGCTGGTTTGCTGGTGGCATTCGGCTGGCCTGCCAGTTTCACCAGCCGAACCAGATTATCCTCAACTTCTTCCACCAGACCGATAACCTGACGTAATACCTGCCCCGTCAAATCCTGAAAACCCTGTGCCAGCGTCACTTCCGACAGATTATGATGGATCTGCTTTGCGTGCGTGCTGACGGACGGCAAGTAGACTTCGATTTCATGACTTAACTCGCGAAATTCCGCTGCGGACATTTCTCGATTGCGAAAACGTTGCCAGCTTGCATCGAGTTTAGCGGCCGTTTTTTGCAATTCATTAGCGAGAGGCAGTGTTTCGTCGATAAAGCCCAGTGTTTTATGCGCGGCAGCTTCTGTGGTTTCGATGACATAATTAAGCCTGTCGCGGGTATCGGGTATCTCTTTATGAGTCAAATCAACGAGGCGGCTGTCGACTTTAAAGTTGTTAAGCGCTTCATGCAGAGCACGGGTTAATTTGCCGATTTCTTGAAATAGCGCGGTTTCCTGGCTCTCACTCAGCTTGGCAAGTTGTTGTTTGGCCGTGGCTTCATCATCTTGTTCAATGGCGGCCAACAAGGTACGCGCGGCTTCAAGTTGTGCCGCTTTGGAATCTGCTTGCATAAATCACCTTGAGGCTGGCTTATTGGGTATTAATTCGTTCAAATATTTTTTCGATTTTGTCTTTCAATGTCGCGGCAGTAAATGGTTTAACAATATAGCCATTAACACCGGCCTGAGCAGCTTCGATGATCTGCTCGCGTTTGGTTTCAGCGGTGACCATTAATACCGGCAAACTTGCTAATTTTTCATCAGCACGCACCTTTTTCAGCAAATCAATGCCTTGCATGCCGGGCATATTCCAATCAGTGATCAGAAAATCAATGCCACCGGCTTGTAAGACCGGTATGGCAGTCAGACCATCATCGGCTTCAACGGTATTGTTAAAACCCAGATCCCGCAGCAGGTTTTTGATAATCCGGCGCATTGTGGAAAAATCATCCACAATGAGGATCTTCATATTCTTATCCAAGGTCGTTCTCCCAAGTTCACTCTAACCAGTCGCGCAGTTTGGCGCGCAGCCTTACCACGGTTTGACTGTGGATTTGACTGACCCGCGACTCGCTGACGCCCAGCACTTCGCCAATTTCTTTTAAGTTTAACTCGTCATTATAGTACAGGCTCATCAACAGCCGTTCACGCTCTGGCAACGTGTCAATGGCTGCTGCCAGGGCTTGTTGAAAGCCACTGTTCTCGGTGTTCGCTTCAGGTGAGTCAGGTAGATCACCTAAACCTTCACTATCAGCAAGTTGGTTATCAGTCAGATCATCCAGGCTGAATACCTGATGTCCGGATGATGCCTGCAATTGTTGATAATATTCATCCAGATCCATACCCAGTGCTTTGGCGATTTCCGCATCGAGCGCCGGACGGCCGAGCTGTTGTTCAAGTTGTTGCATCACCTCAGCAATTTCTCGGGCTTTACGGTGGACAGAGCGGGGTGCCCAGTCATTTCGACGGATTTCATCAAGCATTGAACCGCGGATACGGATACCGGCATAGGTTTCAAAACTGGCACCCTGACTGGCATTATATTGTTGGGAGGCATCTAGCAAACCAATCATACCGGCCTGAATCAAATCGTCGACATCAACCGTATGCGGCAAGCGGGCAATTAAATGATAAGCAATACGTTTCACCAACGCACCATGTTGTCTAACAAGGTCCGCTTGGGACTGGACGTCGGCATATTGCTGATACATCGACACGCTCATCATTTCTAGACGACTTCCATACTAGCGCGGATGAGCCGTTCGACAAAAAATTCCATATGGCCGCTGGGCGCTTTTGCAACTGGCCAGAATTCAATTTTTTTGGCTAGGTGGGTAAAAGCAGTGGCGGATTTGCTGCGCGGTACATAATCGACGACACTTCGTTGTTTTTTTACGGCGCGGCGTAAATCTTCATCAAAAGGCACAATGCCCATGAAGTCCAACGTGACCTCCAGAAAGCGATCACAAACCATGTTGATTTTATCAAACAGTTCGCGACCTTCCTGCACATTACGACTCATATTGGCAATGATATGAAAGCGTTGAACACCATGTTCACGACTGAGTAATTTGATGAGCGCATAGGCATCGGTAATGGAAGCCGGTTCATCGCAGACGACGACAATAACTTCCTGTGCGGCGCGACTGAAACTGATGACACTATCAGCAATACCGGCCGCACTATCGATAAGCAGCACATCAATATGCTGCTCCAGTTCGCTGAAAGCCTGGATCATCCCGGCGTGTTCAGCAGGACTGAGTTCGGCCATTTTTTTGACGCCCGAAGCTGCCGGAATAATCTGCATTCCCGCCGGGCCCTCTACCAAAATTTCTCTGAGTGTTTTGGTGCCTTCCAGCACATGCAGCAGATTAAACTGTGGATGCAGGCCGAGCATGACATCAATATTGGCAAGCCCCAGATCAGCATCTAACAGCACAACCTGTTTGCCCTGTGTTGCCAAGGCCACACCGAGATTAACAGTGACATTGGTTTTACCGACACCACCTTTGCCACTGGCAATGGCAATGACCTTAACCGGACGCGATGCTTGTTGCATTTGACGCAGACCGGCGGCCTGATCCTGTGGTGTTTCAGCCATAGGCGGCAAAACCTCCATAACTGGACACGGTATGCGGGTCCGGGTTGTGTTGTGCTGACTGCATCAGTTCGCTGGCCTGATTAACCAGACTATTAGGCCGGGCCAGAGATAAATCTTCCGGCACCTGTTGGCCATTACAGATGTAGGCCAGCGGCAATTGATAACGGATCATAGCCGAGACGGCGCCACCCAGGCTGCCGGCTTCATCAGTTTTGGTCAAAATACAGCCATCTAAATTCAAATGTGAGAACGCGGCAATCATATCATTGAGCGCGCTATTTTGCGTGGTTGCTGATAGCGTCAGCAAGGTTCGTATCCTTGCTGACTGTTGCCGCAGCATCGCAAATTTTTCGGTGAGGCGCATATCGCGAGGATTCATACCTGCAGTATCGATCAGGATAAACCGACGATCAAGCAATTCGCTAAGTGCGGTAGACAGTTCCTGATGGTTACGCGCGACTCGCACCGGCACTCCGAGAATACGGGCATAGGTCCGTAATTGCTCCTGACCACCGATGCGGTAACAATCGGTCGTGATCAACGCCACTTGTTTGGCGCCATGTTTCAGCGCACAGCGGGCAGCAATTTTGGCAATGGTCGTGGTCTTACCAACACCGGTCGGGCCCACCAGGGCAGTTATGCCACCATGTTCCATCATATCTTGCGCTTGTAATGGAATTTGCGCAGCCAATCGGCCCAATGATTGTCGCCAGGCAGTTTCGACATCGTCGATGCCAGCGGCTTGCGTCACCAACTGTTTGGCCAGTTCAACATCAGTACCCATATGCAAATGCCGTTTGAGTAATTGCATTTGTGTCGGGCTTTGCCGTGCCATGTCTTTCCAGGTCAGATCCGACAATTGATTTTGCAGCATATCGCGCAGACCGGCGATTTCTTTACGCATTTGTACTAAAGTCGGCTCCTGAGACCAGATATTTTCCTGACGAGGTGCACTGACGGGGGGCTGTTGTGGTTCTGGCTCGATTTCGACGCTGGGAGTTTCCTGGCGTTGTCTTGCAGGCGGTGCCTGACGACGAAATTGTGACTCGTCATAATCGGTTGCGGCAACGATTTCGACGCCACCATCTACGCGTGTATTGGACAGGATGACTGCATCTGGCCCTAATACTTCGCGAACTTCACGAATTGCCTGACGCACATCTGCTGCCTGGAATCGTTTTATTTTCATAGCCTAAACCTCTCTAGCGGCCAACATTGGCGACAATACGAATCTGTTTGTCATCCGGAATCTCGTTATACGAAAGCACATGTAAACCGGGAATAGCGTTACGGATAAACCGGGAAATCCAACCACGTAATCCCGCCTGTACCACCAAAATTGCCGCTTCACCTGCCATTTCCTGGCGTTGTGCTGCTTCCTGTAAATTGCGGTGCATGTTTTCAGCAAGACCAGGTTCCAAACTGGCGCCACCTTCACCGGATGCCTGTAATGTTTTTAGCAATATCTGTTCCAGTTCAGGGTCAAGCGTGATGATTGGCAGATCAGGTTTGGTGCCATTGATATGTTGAACAATTGAATGGGCCAGCGACATGCGGACTGCGGCCGTAATCGCTTCCGGCTCCGGATTACGCGCTGCCTGCTCAGCAATTGCTTCAGTAATGGTCCGTATGTCGCGGACTGGAATATTTTCTTGCAGCAGGTTTTGCAACACTTTTTGTACCGTTCCCAGCGGCACGGTGTCAGGCACCAGTCCTTCAACCAGTTTCGGTGCGATTTTCGATAAATTATCCAGCAGATGCTGCACTTCTTCCCGGCCCAGTAAATCGTGGGCATGGTTTTGCAGAATCTTGCTTAAATGCGTGGCGACCACGGTATCGACATCAACCACGGTATAGCCCTGTGCCTGCGCGCTTTCCCGCTGTGAAGGTTCAATCCAGATGGCTTCCAGGCCAAATGCCGGATCCTGAGTCCGAATACCGTCAAGCTGACCAAATACCTGTCCGGGATTTATGGCCAGCATTCTGTCGGGGTAGACTTCAGCTTCGCCAAAAGTCACGCCAAACAGTGTGATGTGATAAGCGGTTGGGGCGAGATCAAGATTGTCACGAATATGTACCGGTGGTATTAAAAAGCCCATTTCCTGAGAGATTTTTTTACGGATCCCTTTGATGCGGGTCATCAGTTGTCCGCCCTGATTTTTATCTACCAGCGGGATTAACCGGTAACCGACTTCCAGACCAATCGGATCCACCGGGCTCAAATCATCCCAACTCAGTTCACGCTGTGCTTGTGGGGTTTCAGCTTGTGGGGTTGGCGCTTCTTCAATGGCGGCGGCTTTTTGACGTTGTGACATCAGCCAGGCACTGCCACCACCGGCGCCGGCCAGCAGCAAAAAAGGCAGGTTTGGCATACCCGGGATGATGCCGAGGCCGCCGATAATCCCAGAAGTGATGTAGAGGGTTTTGGGTTCTTTGAATAACTGGCCAAAGATTTGTTTACCCATGTCCTGTTCGGACGTTGAGCGCGTTACCAGTAAGCCGGCAGCGGCTGCCAGCAGCAGTGATGGAATTTGGGCAACCAGACCATCACCGATGGTCAGCAGGGTATAGTTATGCGCTGCTTCGCCCAAGCTAAGGCCATGCTGCAATGGGCCAATAATAAGGCCACCTATAATATTGATGAACAGTATTAAAATCCCGGCGATAGCATCACCGCGGACAAATTTACTGGCACCATCCATGGAGCCGTAAAAATCTGATTCTTGCATGATTTCTTCACGGCGAATGCGGGCTTCATCTTGGGTAATCAGACCGGCATTTAAGTCGGCATCAATAGCCATTTGTTTACCGGGCATCGAATCAAGGGTGAAGCGGGCGCTGACTTCGGCGATCCGCGTGGCACCTTTGGTGACGACGACAAAGTTGATTATCACCAGAATGGCAAATACCACCAGACCGACGGCGTAATTACCACCGATAACAAATTCACCAAAAGCTTCAATGACCTGACCAGCAGAAGCGGTGCCACTATGGCCTTCGAGCAGAATGATCCTTGTGGAGGCAACGTTCAAGGCCAAGCGCAGCAAGGTTGCAATCAGCAAAATGCTCGGGAAGGCTGCAAAATGGAGTGGCTTCATAACGTAAACACTGGCGAGTACGATAACCAGCGATAGTGCGATATTGAAGGTAAATAACAAATCCAGCAAAAATGCGGGTAGCGGGATAACCACCATGGCCAATAAGGCCACCAGTAAAACAGGTGCGGCGGCGTGGCCGCTGAGCATCGTGCCGAAGCGGCGGGACATGGTCACATTTTCCATTTACTACTCGTCTCGTCTGAATTCGTCAGGTATTGGCAAATCCTCCGTATTCAGATGCGGTTTATTACCACCGCGATTGCGATAACGACGCAGCTGGAATACAAAGGCCAGTACCTGCGCTACTGCAATATATAGACCAGCTGGGATCTCTTCGCCGATTTCCGTGTTATAAAAAATCGCCCGGGCCAGTGGGGGTGCCGATAATTGCGGTACATCATGATGCTGACCGACCATACGAATTTGCTGGGCAATTAAGTCAGCCCCCTTGGCAACCATGACCGGTGCGCCGGATTTACTTTGGTCATATCGAAGTGCCACCGCGTAGTGGGTCGGATTGGTGATAATGACGTCAGCCTTCGGTACATCTTGCATCATGCGGGCTTGTGACAACTGAATTTGCATGCGCCGGATGCGGCCTTTAACCTCAGGGCTACCGTCGGTCTCTTTGTGTTCGTCTTTAACTTCCTGCTTGGTCATTTTTAATTGCCGGGTATGATTCCATTTCTGGAAAGGCACATCGATCATGACAATCAAAATCAGGCTGGCACAAATTGCCAGAAATCCCCACAGCACGATATAACCGAGTTCGGCCATTGCCGGAATCACTTCCTGCTGACCCAGCGTCAATAATTGGTCACGGAGCCCCCACAAAATTATCGTGCCGAAAAAACCGACCAGTAAAAATTTACCAAGTGCTTTCCCCAATTCAACCAAACCCTGAGGACCAAAAATACGTTTAAAACCCTTTATCGGACTGAGTTTTTCCGGTTTAATGCCCATCGCCTGCGCCGAAAAATTCCAGCCACCGATTAAAGCAGGTGCCGATAGTGCGGCAATCATGGTCACAACCAGAAACAACATCAAGTCCCAGGCCATGATTTCGACACCTTTCCAAAGGGCATCGAGCATGGCCTCGACATCGAAAAGGTCATTGCGATCGAATGACATGCCCAGCTTCATGACATCGCCCATGCTTTGAATCAGTCCTTCACCGACGACAAACATGGCCGCAGCACTGGCCAATAAGACCATGACCGTGTTCAGTTCCTGCGACCGTGGCACCTGACCTTTTTCTCGCGCCTCTTGCAGTCGCTTGGCGGAGGGTTCCTCGGTACGTTCCTGACCGCTATCCTGCTCAGCCATTGCTTTGTACCAATTGCCGGGTCATTTGCAGCATTTCATTTGACAGAGTAATCAGATGCTGGCCAACCAGTGGCAAGGTCACCAGCATAATGACAAATCCCAGAATAATGCTCATGGGAAAGCCGATGGAAAAGGGACTGATTTGTGGTGCCGCCCGTGACAAAATACCAAAGCCCAGATTGACCATGGTCAAAGAGCCAATTGCTGGTAATGCGATCAGAATTGCTGCGGCATACATCCAGCTGCCAAGCATGGCGATATCGCGAAAGGATTCTATGGCAAGGCCGCCACTACCGACCGGTAGTGTTATAAAACTCTCGGCCAGCACCTGAATCAGCACCAGATGACCGTTAATACTGACAAATATCAGGCTGACAAAAATCAGATAAAACTGACTGATAACCGGCACGGTCTGACCGTTCTGTGGATCCACCAGCGAGGCAAACCCCAGCCCCATCTGCATGGCAATGACCTGGCCGGCAATAATGAAAGCGTTGAACAATAATTGCAGCATAAAGCCTAAGCAGACACCGATTAGGATTTGCTGGATGATCAGCAATAAACCATCGCCACTGATGGCCGTGACCTGCGGCATCGGGGTGTTAATGGTTGGCACCACCACCATGGTGATGACCAGAGCCAGTAATAAACGGAAACGGGCATTGATGTAATTGGCGCTAAAAATCGGCGCTGCCATCAGCATGGCACCAATGCGGATAAACGGCCATAAATAGCTGCCGATAATAGCGCTGAGTTCTGCCAGCGAAAAACTCATCAATTAGCCGATAAGATAGGGAATGTTTTCAAATATGCGCAGCGCATAGTTGGTCACCAGATTCAGCATCCAGGGGCCGGCGAACATCAGCACCAGAATGGTCACCAATAACTTGGGGATAAAGCTCAGCGTTTGTTCGTTAATGGACGTTGCTGCCTGAAACATACTGACCAGCAAACCAGCGATCAAGGCTGGCATTAAAATAACGATAATCAGCAGAATAATGACTTCCAGCGTCTGATGCATCACGGTGATAACGGTTTCAGGTGTCATAGCTAAATATAAAAACTCGATGCCAGCGTGCCCATTAGCAGCGCCCAGCCATCAATCAGCACAAATAACATCAATTTGAATGGCAGCGAAATAATCATCGGTGACAACATCATCATACCCATGGCCATCAACACACTGGCCACCACCAAATCAATGATCAGAAACGGCACAAAAATCAAAAAGCCAATCTGAAAAGCGGTTTTCAATTCACTGGTCACAAAAGCCGGCAGCAGCAGACTAAACGGCACATCTTCGGCGGATTGTAATGCCGGATAACCACCGATTTCGGCAAATAACTCAATATCACTCTCCCGGGTCTGAGCAATCATAAAATCCCGGAACGGACCGCTGACAGCTTCGACGGCTTCGGTGGCTTCCATATCACCATCCATGTATGGTTTGACGCCATTTTCATAAGCGCTGCCAAATACTGGATGCATGATAAAAATAGTCAGAAATAATGCCAAACCAATCAGAATTTGATTGGATGGGGTGGACTGTACGCCCATCGCCTGACGCAAAATAGCCAGCACGATAATAATCCGGGTAAATGAGGTCATCATCAGCAGGGCGGCTGGCAATAACGTCAGCACCGTCATCAATGCCAGGATTTGCAGCGACAGCGAGTAGCTTTGGCCGCCATCCTCGTCCGTCGTCAGGGTCAATGCCGGTATACCTGGATCGGCCATTGCCAGCAACGGACTAAATAACAATAAAAAAGTCAGAAAAACACGCATTACTTGTTCCGTTGCTGCTGCATGAAATGTTTGAATTTATTGGCAAATACCGTGTTTTGCTGATTGCTGGTTAAATCCAGCGGTTGTTCCAGCGTGGTCAGTAAGTTGACATTTTGTGAAGTGACACCGACTAAGAGTTGTTGCTCACCAACTTGCAGTAAGATAGCTTTTTCTTTCGGGCCCAGCGGCAGGGCAGCAATGACCTTAAATTGCTGCTGACCGATGCCATGCCACTGTTGACTGCGTTTCATCAACCAGGCCATCGCCACAATCAAAGCTAACACCAGCAATAAGCCAAACAAGGTTTGTAATAAATTACCGGCATCGACACCCGGCACTTCGCGCTGAGCGGTCTCGGCAACTGCCAGAACGGGCAGGCCGCCAAAAATTAAAAACAGAAATCTCATCGTAATTTTTTAATGCGTTCGGCGGGGCTAATCACATCGGTCAGACGGATACCAAATTTATCGTTGACCACGACCACTTCACCATGAGCAATCAGGGTATCGTTAATTAGAACATCCATTGGCTCGCCGGCTAAACGATCCAGTTCCACCACCGAGCCCTGACTGAGCTGCAGCAAATTACGGATACTGATGCGGGTACGGCCGATCTCCATTGAAATGGTGACCGGAATATCCAGTACCATATCCAAATTAACGTCACCGCGCGGTTTACCACTGTCATCAAGTTTGGCCATCGGCGCCGTTTTGGCATCCGGTTTTGGCGCTTCATCCTTGGTTTCTGCATCCGCCTGCTCTGCCATGGCAGATGCCCAATCGTCATCTGCGTTGGTATCGTCAGTTTGTTCTTCCAGAGCTGCCGCCCATTCGTCGGCCAGATCCTGATCGGATTGTTTGCTGTCTTCACTCATTTTTGGCTTACCTTTTTCAGCTGGTAATTGGGTGTAGGATCTTTGGGATGTTCAATGATCTTGGAGATTTTCAGGGCGGCTTTGTCGTTATGTTCGCCATAAGTCGCACGAAACATTGGCACGTCTTCCACCATGGCAACCACTTCTTTGGGCATTTCAATGGGAATAATATCGCCGACTTTTAACTGGCGGACCTGCTCTAAACTCAACCTTGTTTTTGCCAGCGTCGATGATAACTGCACTTCAGCAATCATCAGTTCTTCGCGCATTGCCCGGCCCCAGCGGCCATCATCGGCGCTGCGATCACTTTGCAGACCGGTATCCAGTAATTCCCGAATCGGCTCAAGCATCGAGTAGGGCAAAGTGATGTGTAAGTCACCGCCGCCACCATCAAGCTCAATATGAAAGGTGGATATCACCACCACTTCACTGGGGCTGACAATATTGGCAAACTGCGGATTGACTTCGTGATTGATAAACTCAAAATTGACCGGCATGACGGGCGACCAGGCTTCGGTTAAATCCTCAAAGCATAAGTTCAGCACCATACGAATCACCCGCAGTTCAGTCGCGGTAAATTCACGACCCTCAATACGGGCAGGAAAACGGCCTTCACCACCAAAATAGTTATCGAGCAGGGTAAATACCAGTTTCGGTTCAAAGACGATAAGACCGGTGCCGCGCAGCGGCTGTAACTGAATCAGATTCAGACTGGTTGGCACAAAGAGGGTGTGAACGTACTCGGAAAATTTCATTACCTGTACACCACTGACAGAAATTTCTGCCGAGCGGCGCAACATATTAAACAGACTGATTCGCAGGTAACGGCCAAAACGCTCGTTGATCATTTCCAGCGTTGGCATCCGGCCGCGAATAATCCGCTCTTCGTTACCAAAATCGTACCGACGCGGTGTGCCGTGTTCGTCCAGATCCTGTTTTTCGGTTTCCAGATCGCCGTCGCCAAGCCCGCTCAGCAGTGCATCGACTTCATCTTGGGAGAGAATATCGTGGACAGCCATGGTTATTGCATGACCAAACTGGTGAAGTACACGGCTTCCAGCCCTTCCTGGTTATCAGCCAGCGTTGCCAGCTGAAGATTGATGGTCTCTAGGGTGGCTTTTTGCAATGCCTTGGTACCCTCACTGGTATTCAGATCGTCATAATTTTGACTGAAGAACAACAGCAGTAATTCATGAACAATCGCTGGCTCATGAGTAACAAAGTCGTCAATCGCCTGTTGATTGCGGGCCATGATCTTCATTTTGATTTGCAGATAACGAACGGCATCATTACTCTGCTTGGCAAAATTGACGATAAAGGGTTCTTTGACTTCATAGTAAATTGGTGCAGCCTTGGGTGCCTCAGTGTTTTCGGCTGTTTCGCTGTCAGTATCACTGCCGCCTAAAAAGAACGCAGCTGCCGCGCCGGCTACCAGCAGGATTACCACAATAATAATCCCCAGCATCAGCTTTTTTTTGCCGCTGCCTTGTTTGATCTCAATGTCGTCTTTTTGTTCGGCCATTCGTTATTATCCTGTGACTTGGTGAATTTAAAGCAATTAGCGTGCCTGCTTATTGCCATAGAAAGGTAGTGAAATACACCTTTTCTAAATTGCTGTTGTTGATTTCGCTTTCAAAAATCCCGTTGATGACTTCATAAGCCTCTTGTTGCAGGGCTTCGCGTCCCTCGATACTGTTTATTTTCGCCATGTCCTGATCGGCAAATAAAATTCGCAGGCTGTCCTGAATCATCGGTAAGTGAGTCTGGGCGCTTTGGATGATTTCGGGATCATCAGATTTCAGCGCCACTTTAATTTGTAAATAGCGGGCTTGTTGTTCACTTTGTCGCAGAAAGTTAATGGTAAAAGCTTCTTCAATTTCATAATATTTGCCGATTGCACCGGCAGTTTCAGCAGCCTGCAGCGACAAACTGGTTAAACAAAACATTAGTAACAACATCAGTGAACGCTTCATGGCTTGATATACTCCTGACCGAGCGGGTTTTTAATAAAGACCTGATTATGACAAGCTTGGATTACACACGAAAGGGGTTACTTTGCCGCATTCATCTGATAAGGCTGGACCGGCTGCTGCCGTTTCCGCAAAAGATAAATTATTGACGTTGCCACAATACCTGTTACCGCAACATACCTTATCAAAACTGATGCACCGCTTATGCCGCTGCCGCTGGCCGTGGTTGAAAAACGCGATGATCAAGGCAGTTATCAAGCAATTTCAAGTCGATATGACACTGGCACAGCAGCAGGATATTAATGTCTTTGAACATTTTAATGCTTTTTTCACCCGTGCTTTGCGACCAGAAGTCAGGCCGCTGGCGGCCAGTGATTTGCTGTCACCTGTGGATGGCAATATCAGCCAGATTGGTGATATTCAGGGCGGACGGATCATTCAGGCCAAAGGACGGGATTATAGTGTGGCTGAATTGCTCGGTAATGATGCAGCGATAGCTGAACATTTCAATGGCGGCCGGTTTGCGACGATTTATTTATCACCACGTGATTATCATCGCATCCATATGCCTTGCTCGGGGCGTTTGCAGCATATGCGCTATATACCGGGCAAACTGTTTTCGGTAAATCCACGCACAGCGCGGGCGGTGCCACGTTTATTTGCCCGCAATGAACGGTTGGTGACGATTTTTGAAACCGATTTCGGGCCGATGGCGATGGTTTTGGTGGGGGCGATTTTTGTCGGCAGTATGCAAACCGTCTGGCATGCGGGTGAGATCACACCGCCGTATGGCAAGTCCATTCGCGACTGGCAATATCAGACCGATAACATTCAATTAGCCAAAGGTGCTGAAATGGGTCGTTTTAATATGGGCTCAACAGTCGTGCTGTTATTACCGAAAGGCGCCCCTGCCTGGCGTCAGACGCTGAGATCAGAAATGCAGCTGGATATGGGAGAAGCGCTAAGCTGAATTGTTATTTCCCGGTGCATAAAAAAAGCCGGCTGATGCCGGCTTTTTTTGAGTCAAAGGCTTTAGATATTATTACGCCACGCGTGACAGGCGTTGTCCTGAAGCTTGCTAACACCTTCTGGTCCCCAGCTACCTGCCGGATAAGTGGCAATATGGGATTTGTCCTGTGACCATTTTTCCAGAATCGGATCGACAGCTTTCCAGGCCAGATTAACTTCATCTGAGCGCAGAAACAGCGAACGATCACCTTGAATAGCATCCAGA
>JAWWAG010000049.1:0-13922 GCA_033721795.1 Methylophaga sp.
ACCTGACTTTTACTTAAACAATCCATCCTTATGCACAAAGGAATTCTAATAACGCTTTCTGTGCATGCAAACGGTTTTCTGCTTCCTGCCAAATTACGCTTTGAGGACCATCAATAACCTCTGCTGTGACTTCTTCACCACGATGTGCCGGCAGGCAGTGCATAAACAATGCATCCGCTGCGCCCAATGCCATCAATTCAGCATTGACCTGGAATCCGGCAAAAGCCAATTCACGTTTACGTTGCTCTACTTCCTGGCCCATGCTTGCCCAGACATCAGTGACCATTAAATCAGCACCTTTGGCAGCCGCTTTGGGGTCATTAAACATCTGAATATCAGCATCTACCGATTCAACAATTTCGGTCAACGGTTCGTAGCCTTCCGGGGTCGCAATATTAAGTTTAAAACCAAATTGCTGCGCTGCATTGATGTAGGAATGACACATATTATTGCCATCACCAATCCAGGCCACTGTTTTTCCTTTAATATCCCCCCGCACCTCGAAATAGGTTTGCATATCGGCTAGTAGCTGGCATGGATGAAACTCATCTGTCAGCGCATTAATAACTGGCACAGAAGAATTTTTAGCAAAGGTTTCCAGTTTGGCATGCTCAAAGGTGCGAATCATGACAACATCGACCATACTGGAAATTACCCGGGCCGAATCTTCAATGGGCTCACCACGACCTAACTGGGTGTCATCCGGTGACAGAAAAATCGAACCACCGCCAAATTGGACCATTGCTGATTCAAACGAAACGCGGGTACGGGTCGATGATTTTTCAAAAATCATCGCCAGTACTTTATTTTTCAGTGGTTGATAATCCTCACCACGCTGATGCATTTGTTTGAGTTCAATCGCCCGGTGAATCAGCGTATTAAGTTCAGCAGGACTCAGATCCAGCAGAGTTAAAAAATGTCTCATTATCAGGCAACACTCTCAACAGGATGTTCAGCCAGAAATGCGCTGACCAGCGCACTGACTTTTTCAACGATTAAATCCGCTTCTTCAGCCGAGATAATCATCGGTGGTAATAAACGAATCACTTTATCGGCAGTCACATTTATCAGTAAATGTTCAGCCAGCGCAGCTTTAACCAGTGCACCACAGGGCTGATTTAACTCGATACCGATCATAAATCCGGCCTGACGAATCGATTTAACACCAGCGTGTTTGCCTATTTTTGCTTTAAAGCCTTCCAGCATTCTTGGCGCCAGTGTATTAACGTTATCAATCAAATGTTCGGATTCAATCGTTTCCAACACCGTCAGTGCGACACGCGCAGCCAAAGGGTTACCGCCAAAAGTAGAACCATGATTACCGGCCTCCAGCACACCCAATGCAGGTCCGGCAGCAAGGCAAGCACCAACCGGCACACCATTGCCCAGGGCTTTAGCCAGCGTCATTACGTCCGGCTTGACATGCTCGTGGTGCTGAAAGGCAAACCATTTACCGGTACGACCAATACCTGACTGCACTTCATCAAGCATCATCAGTAATTTACGCTGTGTACATAACTGCCGAACTTCATGGAGATACTCAGCATCCGGCACTTTGATACCGCCCTCGCCCTGTACTGGCTCCAACATGACGGCAACCGCTTCCGGCCAATGACTAATCGCCATACGCAATGCATCGATATCGTTGTAAGGGACACGTACAAAGCCTGGTACCAGAGGGCCAAAACCAACCTGGACTTTCGTGTTACCGGTAGCGGTCAATGTTGCCATAGTCCGTCCATGAAAACTGCCATCCATAACGATTATTACAGGTTTCTCAATGCCTTTTTGATGTCCGTATTTGCGTGCCAGCTTAATCGCAGCCTCGTTGGCTTCTGCCCCTGAATTACAGAAAAAAACCTGGTCCATGCCAGATAGAGCCGTCAGTTTATCGGCCAGTTTCTGCTGCATTTCGATATGATAGACATTCGAAGTATGGATCAGCGTTTTGGCCTGATCACAGATTGCTTCGGTAATTTTAGGGTGACAATGGCCTAAATTCACTACAGCAATACCACTGAGCGCATCGAGATAACGCTCACCTTTGTCATTAATCAACCAGGCACCTTGTCCTTGCTTGAATGTCACATCTAAACGACCATAAGTCGGCATGACAGTGTTGGTCATGGCTTTTACTCCCTGCCTTTGAGGCAATATCTCCGACGGCAGTTTTTTGCCGCTAACAAACGAAAAATGGCAGTTTCACCAGAAACTGCCATATCCGAGTATTACGTAATTTATTAAGGCGCGTCATTGCGCCATTAACTTAAACCGCGTAGTTTGCGGCAACAAACTCCCAGTTAACCAGTGACCAGAAAGATTCCAGGTATTTTGGTCGGGCATTACGATAATCGATGTAATAGGCATGTTCCCAGACATCACAAGTCAGTAATGGTGTTTGACCCGCAGTCAATGGGCAGCCGGCATTACTGGTATTTACAATTTCAATGCTGCCATCAGCATTTTTAACCAGCCAGGTCCAGCCTGAACCAAAGTTAGTTGCAGCTGATTTGCTGAATTGTTCTTTGAATTCAGAAAAAGAGCCAAATTTGCTATCAATTGCATCGGCCAAATCACCTTCGACAGCATCTTTGCCATTAGGTGTCATGCAGTTCCAGTAAAAAGTGTGGTTCCAGACTTGTGCAGCATTATTAAAAATACCTCCACTGGACTTAGTAATGATATCTTCCAGTGTTTTGCCTTCAAACTCAGTACCTGGCACCAGGTTATTCAGGTTATTCACATAAGTTTGATGATGTTTTCCATAATGGTATTCAATTGTTTCGGCGGAAATATGTGGTTCCAGTGCATTGTTCGCGTATGGAAGTGGTGGCAATTCAAAAGCCATGTTAAATCTCCTTGATTAATTCCGAAAATAGACCGTTAAGTCTAAGCGACACGCGGTGTTATGGCAAGTTTTAGACCGAAATGTTCCCTTGGGAAAACAAGCCCTCATCAGCATTCAAAAGCATCATCCCCATCAAAACGGCATCTTCACGACCCTGCGCCGATGGATAATAACCACGTCTTATGGACATTTCGTTAAAACCTGCCGATAAATACAATTCCTGGGCACGCCGGTTACTGCGTCTGACCTCAAGTACTATAAGGTTTGAGCCGCGTAAACTGACGGCATCAATCACTGCATTGAGTAATTGTCGGCCTAGTCCATATCCCTGTTTGTCCGGACGCACACATATATTGAGTAAATGCGCCTCATCAAGCACGTATTGTACCAGTGCATAGGCGATAATTTGCTTATCCTCCCATACCGTCCAGCCCTGGTAGCCAGCGTTCAGACTGTCTTGGAAGTTTTTAAGACTCCAGGGAAACTGATTGGCTTCTCTTTCAATAGCATGAATCTCAGCTAAATCACTGACCAGCATCGGGATGAGTTTGATCCTCATCTAAGCTGCTGCAACTGACAAATCACCGACCAGACATCAGCTTTACGCGCTGGCTGTTTAATTAAATCAGCTGGTGATGGCAACACACTGCAATGATTATGTAGATCAGCCAATAAATCCTCGGATGGATCACCAAAGATTAAAACTTGCGGTGGTAACGGTTGATTTGCTGACAGCGATTGCATAACAGCGGTATCACATTTTTCGATACGCAGACTCAATTCCGCCAACGTTTTGTATATATTTGCCATTAATTGCTGTTCAGCCGGGCTTTGAGTGGCCTGGCAACAAATCAACAAGTCGGTATTGGGATGCAAACTTACCTGTACTGTTTCGCTATCGATGGAGACACATTCAGCATGTTGTGACAATTCAGCACTCGCTTGGGGTGCAGCATTATCACGTCGTTGCCAGATCGGGATGCCCAGCTTCTTCAGTGTCCATATTTTTTGTTCTGACAGCTGCATCAGATTCAGACCTGTGGATGCGCGCGTTCAGGGCCTAACAGCATTTTGTTCAAGGCGTTGATGTAAGCTTTCGCTGAAGCAATAACAATATCGGTATCTGCCCCCTGTCCGCTGACGATACGGCCACCTTTTTCCAGCCTCACGCTTACTTCTCCTTGTGAATCGGTACCGCTGGTAATGTTACTTACCGAATACAGTTGTAACTCGGTACGACTTTGTACCATCGATTCAATTGCCTTAAAGACAGCATCAACTGGTCCGCTACCACACATCTGGGTCTGGATTTCCTGCTCGTCAACTTCCAGGGTTACGGTCGCCAAAGGTGTCTCACCCGTTTCACTGCAAACCTTCAAAGCAACCAAGCGTACTCGCTCATTTTCTTCTGCCAGCGCATCGCTCACCAGAGCCTGCAAGTCTTCGTCGAAGACTTCATGTTTTTTGTCAGCCAATTCCTTGAAACGAGTAAATGCGGCATTTACTTCGGTTTCTGAATCCAATTCGATACCGAGCTCTTTCAAACGTGCACGGAATGCATTGCGGCCGGAGTGTTTGCCCAGAACCATGCGATTGGTATTCCAGCCAACATCTTCAGCACGCATGATTTCATAGGTTTCGCGATTTTTCAGCACGCCGTCCTGATGAATACCCGATTCGTGGGCAAATGCATTGGCGCCGACAATCGCTTTATTTGGCTGAACCACAAAGCCGGTAACACCTGAAACCAAACGGGAAGCAGCCAGAATTTGCGTGGTATCAATACGACTGTCACAGGGGAAAAAATCCTGACGGGTTCGAACCGCCATAACAACTTCTTCTAATGCCGCGTTGCCTGCACGCTCACCCAAACCATTAATCGTACATTCAACCTGTCGAGCACCATTCATTACCGCTGATAGGGAATTGGCTACTGCCAGGCCCAAATCATTATGGCAATGCACAGAAAAAACCGCTTTGTCGGCATTGGGGATACGTTCTCGCAGGTTTTTAATCAACTCCCCGAATTGATATGGCATGTTATAGCCGACTGTATCGGGTATATTCAGAGTGCGGGCACCCGCATCAATTACAGCTTCCAAAACCCGACACAAAAAGTCCAGATCGCTGCGGCCGGCATCTTCAGGAGAAAACTCGACATCATCGGTGTATTGCCTGGCACGTCTCACTGCCTTAACGGCATTTTCAACGACCTGATCCGGCTCCATACGCAGTTTCATTTTCATATGAATCGGTGAGGTGGCAATAAAGGTATGAATTCGTGATGCATTGGCCCCTTTCAAGGCCTCACCGGCACGGTCAATATCGGCATCCAACGCACGCGCCAAACCACAAACCCGACTGTCTTTTATCGTGTTAGCCACCGCCTGAACAGCCTCAAAATCACCGATACTGGCAATCGGAAAACCAGCTTCGATAATATCAACCCGCATGCGCTCCAACGACTTGGCAATACGGACTTTTTCATCCCTGGTCATCGAGGCGCCGGGACTTTGTTCACCATCACGCAGAGTGGTATCAAAGATAATCAGTTGTTCGCTCATGGCTGCTTTCTCCGCCATGTTTTCGGTTAAAGACCGAATCAGGCTGTTTTTTGTTCTGGTAAAGGCCTATTTTAGCGCGCTTATTTATTCTGCGCCCGCTCATTACGATGTTTACGCAACTGAATCAGCGTTAATACCGGGCCCGACAAGGCATAAATCATAAAACCAGAAAACAGTACAATCGGTGGATCAATCGCAATCAGGGCAAATAACAACACCAAACCAAGAATGACCATAAAAGGGACCTTGCCACGCAGATCCAGCTCTTTAAAGCTGTGATAACGAACCGTACTGACCATCAAAATTGCGCTAATAAAAGTAAGAGGTGTTGCTACACCTGTTAAGACGCTGGGATCCAATTCATAGTTGTGCCCCAACCATACCCAACCAGCGATGGCGGCAGCAGCGGCCGGGCTAGGCAACCCTTGAAAATAACGTTTATCCGCGATCCCAACCTGTGTATTAAAACGGGCAAGACGTAATGCGCCACAGGCAGCATAAATAAAGGCAACCATCCAGCCAAATTTACCCATACCGGATAAAGCCCATTCGAACATCACTAATGCCGGGGCCAGACCAAATGCCACCATATCGGACAAACTGTCATATTCAGCACCAAAAGCGCTCTGGGTATTGGTTAATCGGGCAATGCGGCCATCAAGGCCATCCATAATCATTGCCACAAATATAGCAATCGCGGCCGTTGAAAAATCGCCCCGAATGGCGGCGATGATTGCGTAAAAACCAGCGAACAAACCTGCTGTTGTAAACACATTGGGCAGCAAATAAATACCCCGGTTTTGTTGCTCTTCTGGGTTGACCATGAAAACTCCCTATTGTTAGCAGATGCTCATAAGCATTATGACAGTGGTGCCCTGCAGATACAAAAAAGGCCGGCAGCTTGCGCGACCGACCTTAAGTTTAAGCAGTTATTGTTGTTTAGTTTTTGCTTTTATCAACAATTTTCTGGATCCAAGGCATCATTTCACGCAGCTTAGCACCCGTTTGTTCAATCGGATGCTCTGCGTTAAGACGACGCATAGCTGTCATTTCAGGATAGCCTGACTGACCTTCCTGAATAAATTGTTTGGCATATTTGCCTTCCTGAATATCTTTCAATGCTTCACGCATTGCCCAGCGGCTTTCTTCGTTAATGACTTTCGGACCAGTCACGTACTCCCCATACTCGGCATTGTTTGAAATCGAGTAGTTCATATTGGCGATACCGCCCTCATACATCAGATCCACAATCAATTTCAGTTCGTGCAGACATTCAAAATAAGCCATTTCCGGTGCATAGCCAGCTTCCACCAGTGTTTCAAAACCAGCTTTAACCAGTTCAACCGCACCGCCACATAAGACGGCTTGTTCACCAAATAAATCAGTTTCTGTTTCATCACGGAAAGAAGTTTCGATAATACCAGTACGGCCACCGCCAATTGCAGAAGCATATGACAGTGCAATCGCTTTAGCTTTGCCAGAAGCATCTTGCTGAATAGCGATCAAATCGGGAATACCGCCGCCTTTGGTAAACTCGCTACGAACAGTATGGCCCGGCGCTTTAGGCGCGATCATGATGACGTCCAGATCACGGCGCGGGACGATTTGGTTGTAAACAATTGCAAAACCGTGGGCAAAGGCCAGAACAGCACCTTTTTTCAGGTTTGGCTCAATTTCATTTTGATACAAATGTGATTGAAATTCATCCGGCGTCAGCACCATGACCAAATCAGCCGCTTTAACGGCTTCACCGACGTTATCTGAAACATTCAGACCAGCGCCTTGCGCTTTGGCAATTGACGAAGAACCAGCGCGCAATGCAACGGTTACATCAACACCAGAATCTTTCAGGTTACAAGCGTGAGCATGGCCTTGTGAGCCATAGCCGATAATCAGCACTTTCATACCGCGGATAATCGACAGGTCACAATCTTTGTCGTAATAAATATTCAAACTCATGTTTTATTCCTTAGTTTTTAAAATATGCATCGGTCAGATATGCAGACTTCTGTCACCACGGGCAATACCGGAGACGCCGCTGCGGACCGTTTCAAGAATTTTGTGCTCTGATAAGGCTTCTATGAATGAATCAAGCTTGTTACCGGCACCAGTCAGTTCGATGGTGTAGGTAGATGCCGTGACATCAATAATACGACCCCGGAAAATATCGCTAAGCCGTTTCACGTCTTCGCGCTGATCCATCGTCGCCGCTTTGACTTTGATCAGCATCATTTCCCGCTCAATATGGGGCCCTTCACTAAGCTCCATCAACTTCACCACATCGACCAGCTTATTAAGCTGTTTGGTGATTTGTTCAATGATGCGATCGGTGCCCGTAGTAACAATCGTCATACGTGACAAGGAAGCATCTTCAGTCGGTGCGACACATAATGACTCGATATTATATCCCCGAGCCGAAAACAAACCGGCAACCCGAGACAGAGCACCCGCTTCATTCTCAATTAAAATAGAAATGATATGGCGCATTATGATAACTCCCGTTCCGGATCTTGCGGCAAATCACAATGGGGTGACATGTGCATCTCATTGTGTGCTTTGCCTTGGGCAATCATCGGGTAAACGTTTTCGGTCTGATCAGTGACGATATCGAGGAAAACCAACCGATCTTTCATTGCAAACGCCTCTTCCAGCTTTGGCCGAAGATCTTCCACCCGTTCAATACGCATACCGACATGACCATAAGCCTCAGTCAGTTTGACAAAGTCCGGCAGTGATTCCATATAGGAATGCGAGTAGCGGTTTTCATAAAAGAATTCCTGCCACTGCCGTACCATGCCTAAATAGCGGTTATTGAGCGCAACGATTTTGACCGGCAGACCGTATTGCAAACAAGTTGACAGCTCCTGAATACACATCTGGATGCTGCCTTCACCGGTAACACAAACCACGACTTCATCCGGGAAAGCTAATTGCACCCCCATCGCCGCCGGCAAACCAAAGCCCATGGTGCCAAGACCACCTGAGTTGATCCAACGATTCGGTTTACTAAATCCGTAATATTGCGCAGCCCACATTTGATGCTGGCCAACATCAGACGTGACGTAGGCATCACCTTTGGTGATTTCATGTACCAGTTCGATAACTGCCTGGGGCTTGATCTGGTTGCTGTTACGGTCATAAGACATACATTTTTTAGCACGCCAGTTATTGATAATTGCCCACCAGGCATCAATGGCGTCTTTATTGGGCTTGGCCTTATTATTGTCCAGCAAATGATTCATATCATTCAGCACATCAGCCACATTGCCAACTATCGGCACATCAACGGTAATGGTTTTCGAAATCGACGATGGATCGATATCAATATGAATGATTTTGGCGTGAGGGCAGAACTCAGCAATTTTACCCGTTACCCGGTCATCAAAACGGGCGCCAATGGCAATCAGTACATCGCAATCATGCATGGCCATATTGGCTTCATAAGTACCATGCATGCCCAGCATACCCAGAAACTGCTCATCGTCCCATGGCAATGAGCCTAGGCCCATCAAGGTAGTTGTAACCGGATAACCGAGTTTTTTTACAAAATGCCGCAACGGCTCAGCCGCATTGCCCAGTACCACACCGCCACCAGTATAAATCATCGGTTTTTTTGCAGTCAGCAATAAATCGATAGCACGCTTGATTTGGCCTGGATGACCTTTTGTCACCGGTTGGTATGAACGTAACGACACACTTTCGGGATAAACATACGGAATTTTAATATTCGGATCGGTAATGTCTTTTGGCACATCCACAACCACCGGACCGGGCCGTCCTGTGGTTGCCACGTAAAAAGCTTTTTTGAAAGTTGCAGCCAGATCGTTAATGTCTTTAACCAGAAAGTTATGCTTAACGCACGGCCGGGTGATACCCACCGAGTCCACTTCCTGAAACGCATCACTACCAATATTGGCGGTAGCCACCTGACCGGTAATAACTACCATGGGAATCGAATCCATATAGGCAGTAGCAATACCCGTTACTGCATTAGTCGCACCCGGACCGGACGTCACCAGGACCACGCCGGGTTTACCTGTAGCGCGCGCATAACCATCGGCAGCATGCGTCGCAGCTTGTTCATGACGGACGAGAATATGCTTGATCCCATCCTGTTGATACAGCGCATCATAAATATGCAGCACCGCACCGCCTGGATAGCCAAACAAAAACTCAACGCCCTCGTCTTTCAGACACTGGACTAGAATCTCACCACCGCTTAATTCCACGTCTTCCTCTCTCGAACCGCCGTCGCGATACGCTTCAAAATATCAAACGAGTAAAGTTACTTTGTATAGTGTTTCAGGTCAAGAAAAACCGGCTTCAATCGCAGTCATGACGCCATTGCCCGTATAATTCTGTATCTCGTAAAGCCAACCATATGGCATAATGCTGAGCCATGAAAACAGCATCCGAAACCACCCTGACGATTACCCGCCCGGACGACTGGCATTTACATTTGCGCGACGATGCGGCTCTGAACCGAACTGTTATTGATAGTGCCCGACAGTTTCGCCGTGCCATCGTCATGCCCAATTTACGCCCCCCGGTCACCACCACGCAAATGGCGAAAGCCTATCGACAGCGGATTTTATCGGTCTTACCAGAGAATGCTGATTTCGAGCCGCTGATGACGCTGTATTTGACCGACAATACGCCAGCCAGTGAAATTGAAACGGCTGTTGATAGCGGTATTGTCAAAGCCGTCAAATTGTATCCCGCTGGCGCGACGACCAATTCAGATGCCGGTGTCACCGATCTCAAACGTTGCAGTGCCACCCTGGAAACTATGCAAAAGCTGGGACTCCCGCTGCTGATTCATGGTGAAGTGACCGACCATGATATTGATATTTTTGATCGGGAAAAACGCTTTATTGACGATAAACTGATTCCGTTAATAGACGATTTTCCCGATTTAAAAGTAGTGTTTGAACATATCACCACCGCTGATGCCGCGCAATTTGTCGAAACCTCCGGACCCAATCTGGCGGCAACTATCACACCCCATCATTTGTTATTTAATCGTAATGATTTACTGGTCGGTGGTATTCGCCCGCATTATTTTTGTTTACCGGTATTAAAACGCAATACCCATCAACAGGCGTTGCTTCAAGCGGCAACCAGTGGCAATCCGAAATTTTTCTTGGGCACTGATAGTGCACCACACCCACGTCATAGCAAAGAAAACAGTTGTGGTTGTGCCGGTATTTACAGTGCGCACGCCGCGATTGAATTATATGCCGAAGCTTTTGAAACTATGGATGCTCTCGACAAACTGGAAGGTTTTGCTAGCTTTTATGGGGCAGACTTTTATGGTTTACCGCGTAATGATTCGCAAATCACGCTGAACAAACAAGCCTGGCGGGTTCCGGAAATACTGGCTTTTGCTGATACCGAACTGGTGCCGCTGCGTGCCGGTGAAACCATGCAATGGCAGCTCCTCTGACTTGCAATTAAAACCGATAACCCCCACCTCCTAAGGTCTAGTCAATGATGGAGGCAAAATATGAAAGTGTTAATGGTACTGACCTCGCACGATAAACTCGGCGATACTGGTGAAAAAACCGGCTTCTGGTTAGAAGAATTCGCTGCGCCCTATTTCGTTCTGAAAGATGCGGGTGCAGAAGTAATACTTGCCTCTCCCAAAGGGGGACAGCCCCCCATCGATCCGAAAAGTGATCAGCCTGACTTTCAAACGGATGATACCCGTCGGTTTGAAAATGATAGTAATGCCAAACAACAGCTTGCCAATACCATCAAATTAGAGAGTGCGCGTCCGGAAGATTTCGATGCGGTGTTTTATCCCGGCGGTCATGGTCCGCTCTGGGATCTAACCGACAATGCCGATTCGCTGCGCCTTATTGAGACTTTATATGCTGCCGGCAAACCCGTTGCCGCAGTTTGTCACGCACCAGCTGTACTGATAAATGCGAAAGACAAAGAAGGTAACTATCTGGTTGAAAATAAAAATCTGACTGCATTCTCAAATAGTGAAGAAGATGGCGTTGGACTCAGTCAGGTGGTGCCGTTTTTATTGGAAGATGCTCTGAAAAAACGCGGCGCCGTTTATCACAAAGGTGAAGACTGGTCGTCATTTGTTCAGGTTGACGGTCATCTGATCACCGGTCAGAATCCGGCCTCATCTGCAGAAACCGCGCAAGCCTTGTTAAAGCTGGCGTAAACATTTTTTAATCGTAAGGAATATTTGTTATGACAAAAGCAACTGCCAGACATATTTTGGTCGAAAACGAACAAGTCTGTAAGGAACTGAAACGAGAAATAGAAGAAGGCGCTGACTTTGCAGCCATTGCCAAAGAACATTCTTCTTGCCCTTCTTCTGCCCAAGGTGGCGATCTTGGCGAATTCGGCCCGGGTATGATGGTGCCGGAATTCGATAAAGTGGTGTTCTCAGCACCGGTCGGCACCGTTCAGGGTCCGGTCAAAACGCAATTCGGTTATCACTTGCTGGAAGTTACCAGCCGAAGCTAAATCCGATATACTGGATACTGAAAAGGCCCGTTTTTACGGGCTTTTTTTATTTAACAATCGTCCGTAATTAATTGATAATCAGGCAAATTCTCAAGTAATTTACGACCATACGATTTAGTCAACAAACGCCTATCTAAAATAGTGATTTGACCGTAATCCGTTTCTTTGCGGAGCAACCGGCCACAAGCCTGAATCAGTTTGACGCTGACCGCAGGCAAAGACAATGCTGTAAACGGCTGGCCACCTTTGGCAATAATCCATTCCTGACGCGCTTGCTCAATCGGTCGGGTAAATACCGGAAAAGGCAAACGGGTAATCACCACATGAGTACATAAACTGCCCGGTAAATCGACGCCTTCAGCAAAACGATCCAAACCAAACAGCACACTGCCTTTGCCCGACTCAATACGCCTGCCATGTTTTTCAATCATCTGTTTCGGCGACAAACCATCACCCTGCATCAAAATAACGCTGGTCAGGCTGCGTGGTAGGCGCTGATAAACAAATTGCATCACCTCTCGTGAGGTGAATAACACCAATGTGGCAGCTTTGGGATCAATTATCTCTGCCAGTTTTTTAGCCAATTCTTTTTGCCAGGCAAGTGGCGACTGATTCGGCAGATATTGCATATAGGGGATATGGAGTTGCGCCTGCGTTTGATAAGCAAATGGCGATGGCACTGCCAAAAAATGGCTGGCATCGAATGCCTGCAAACCACAATCCAAGCGAAATCGTTGGAATCTGCCCAGACCGCGTAATGTTGCTGACGTAATCACCACCCCATAAGCGCGTTGCCATAAACTTTTGGCCAAAAAACCAGCCGCCGTCATTGGACCGGCATGGATCAATAATTGTGCTTGTTTGTCGGTCTTATTCAGCGATAACCAGCGCACATTGGGCGGTTTATCAATCGTATCTTCACTGAGAAACAAACCCAGAAAATCGAGCAGATAACCAAAAATATTCTGCACTGTACCGACTTGTGGCAATAACGCTTCACCCAATCGATTGGGGATCTGCGTTTTTTCCAGACCTTCGCGCAGCCACTTACCCAACAATGTGTAATGTTTATAAATCGTATTAGCTTGCTGCAATAAAGCCATCATCGGCGTCGCTAAAGCGTTATAGATCATGCTGTTGCTGAATAATCGCGGCTCACTGAGCTCACCACTGAGCATGGCTTGCACAATATCAGCCGAATGCATCATCGTTTCGATATCTTGCAAAACACTAAAACAAGCCGGCAAATCACGTCGTAAGTCGCTGAATAAATAACCAAAATCCTGTTGCCGGAAGGCCAGCGCTGAAGGGAGTTTTTTCAGCGCTTTATCGGCGACCTCAAGGGTCTGATAAAGCTGCTGAAAATCCAGCACTTTGGCGGCATGATCCAATGCTTTGCGCGGCAGATTATGGGCTTCATCCAACACCAGAATGCTTTCTTCCGGATTCGGTAACACCAGCCCGCCGCCCAAGTCAGCATCGCTGAGTAACACGTCATGATTAACCACTGCGACCTGAGCGTTGGTTAACTCCCGGCGTAATTGATAATATGGACATGGTTGATAATAGCGACAGCTTTTGCCGACACAGCCTTCAGAATCGGTGGAGATCTCTGACCATAAAGAGCCATTAACCGGTAATTCACAGCTATCGCGATCACCGTTCCATAGCTGCTCCTGCCAGATCGCCCATAACTTTTGGCCCTGCGCCTGCCAGATAGCCTGCTGATATTTATCATCGACATCAAGGCTCAGATCGCCCTGTTGCGGCGCATTGACCAGTTGATCCAAACGGCTCGGACACAGATAACGGCGCCGACCTTTGATTTGCACAAATTTAACCGGTTCAGTCATCGCACTGGCAAATTGTGGCAAATCCTTAAAAATCAGCTGTTGCTGTAAATTGACTGTTGCCGTGCTGATCACCAGCAGCTTTTTTTGTTTTAAAGCAGTTTCAATCGCACCGCTTAAATAAGCCAGTGTTTTACCGACGCCGGTTGGCGCTTCGACCACGGCAAGCCG
>JAWWAG010000050.1:0-13916 GCA_033721795.1 Methylophaga sp.
AAGACTAAAAAGCCGCAGTAGTGACTTGGACTATCCGCGGCTTTTTAATGTTCTTGGAGCGGGAAACGAGATTCGAACTCGCGACCCCAACCTTGGCAAGGTTGTGCTCTACCACTGAGCTATTCCCGCTTAGGAAGACGTGCATTATAGGCAGTTAAATTTATCTGTCAAGCCTTATCCATCAATACCGGCAAGGCTGCTTTAAGGTAAATGATCATCGATACCAAAGTCAGAATCGCGGCAATATATAACAGCACCACACCGATCTCAAAAATGGGTAAACCAAACAGCGGTTTATAAAAAATAAGGCAGCCGATAGCTATCATTTGAAAGGTGGTTTTCCACTTACCCATTGATGATACTTGCACCACATTACGGGCACCAATTTCAGCCATCCATTCACGTAATGCGGAAATAGTGATTTCTCGAAACACAATCACAATGACCGGCAGCAAAATAATCCACGTAGGTGATTCATACAAAATCAGCAGCAACGCCACCACCACAATCAACTTGTCAGCCACCGGATCAATAAAGGCGCCAAAAGGTGAAGTCTGTTGCCATCTGCGCGCTAAATAACCATCCAGCCAGTCGGTAATTGCGGCCAGAATAAAGACGGCCGTAGCCAATACCGGCGCACTGGCATGCGGCACAAAATACAAAACCACCAGCACCGGAATAAGTAGTACTCTCAGCAAACTGAGCAGATTTGGAATATTCAGCATATTGAAGTCGTCTATACGTCGGATGACTTATGGTAGCACTTAGCAGCCGTTAATTGTCGCCATGGAAATTGTCGTAAATTTTTTGTGCCAGCGCTTTGCTAATGCCTTCCACGCTTGCCAAATCCTCAACACCGGCGCGTTTGACCTCCTGCAGTCCACCGAATTGCTGCAGTATTTTTTGCCGGCGTTTGGCACCCAGTCCCGATATTTCTTCCAGACTCGAGGTATTACGGGCTTTAGCACGTCTTGCGCGGTGACCGGTAATGGCAAAACGATGTGCCTCATCGCGTACTTGCTGTAACAAATGCAGCGCCGGTGAGTCGGCAGTTAACACCACTTCACCTTCGCGCCCTACCAGAAACAATGTTTCTTCGCCGGGCCGACGCTCCGGGCCTTTGGCAATACCGAGGATCGGTAAATCCGATAAATTCAGCTCAGCTAATACTTCGCGGGCTTCAGTGATTTGGCCTTTACCACCATCTATTAATAATAAGTCGGGGCGTTTGCCCTCGCCTTTTTGCAAACGGGTAAAACGGCGGCTTAACGCCTGATTCATCGCTGCATAATCATCGCCGCCGGTAATACCTTCAATATTAAACTTGCGGTAATCGGCTTTAATCGGGCCTTCCAGACCAAATACCACGCAGGATGCCACCGTTCGCTCACCACGGGTATGGCTGATATCAAAACACTCAATGCGTTTAGGTAATTCATCGAGTTGCAAAGCATCCTGCAAAGCTTCAAAACGCTGCAATAAGTTGGCACGGCTACTGAGCCGCTGAGTCAGGCTAATCTCGGCATTGGTCATCGCCATTTGCAGCCAGCGGATTGCGTTACCCCGTTGCGGTTGACGGATGCTGACTTTATGACCGGATTCCGATTGCAATACGTCCTGCAACAACGGCATATCAGCTGGTGGATGGCTCAGCAGAATTTCGGCCGGCACATCTTTGCCCAAATAATATTGCGGAATAAATGCTGACAATAATTCGGCTTCGGTTAAATCTGCCGAGCCTTTGGGGAAATAGGATTTACTGCCCAGGCTGCGGCCGCCACGAATAAAGTTGACCTCCACTACGGCCATCCCATCACGGATTAATGCCGCCAGCACATCCGAATCTCCCTGCATAGAACTGACATATTGTCTTTCCTGCACGCGGCGCAGACTGACGATTTTGTCGCGAATGGCCGCTGCCTGTTCAAATTGCAAATTGGCTGCCGCCGCATTCATTTGCTCGCTCAAGTCATCCATGACCTGCTGGTTTTTACCTTCCAAAAACATGATCGTGTGTTGCACATCACGCTGATAATCGGCCTCCGAAATCAGTCCCACACATGGCCCGGTGCAACGTTTAATTTGATATTGCAGGCAGGGCCGGCTGCGATTTTCGTAATAACTGTTTTCGCATTGGCGTACCGGAAAGATTTTTTGCAGCAGGTTCAGGCTTTCCCGAACAGCGCCGGCACTGGGATAGGGCCCGAAATAACGGCCGGCTTTGCGTTTTGCACCGCGATGGACACTGAGCCGCGGGAATGTATCACCTGAGATCAATAAATTGGGATAACTCTTATCATCACGCAGCAAAACGTTATAGCGAGGCATCAACTCCTTGATAAGATTGTTCTCAAGGATCAGCGCTTCATTTTCGGTATGGGTGACGGTTGTGTCGATATGCGCGATTTGCGCCACCATCACCCGTGTTTTGGAGGTTAAACCAGTTTTGCGGAAATAACTGCCAACCCGTTTTTTCAGGTTTTTGGCTTTGCCGACATAAATTACCGTACCGTCGGCATCAACCATCCGATAAACCCCCGGCCGGCTGGTCAAATTTTTTACAAAACCGGTGGCATCAAAGCTTGCCTGCGACTGTTGCTGCGTTTCTGACATTTATTAAGAAATATCACCTTTGTTATTAGGACTATATTGGCGTTGATAACATTTGTGCGCCTGATAAAAACTGTTAATTGACAAGCCTAACAAGATAATACCTCCGATTATCGCCGGCACCTCTTCATGAAAAAAATAAAACATTGCCAGTGCTGCCAGCAGTTCAAATGAACCAATAACTTTCAGCAACACAATATTTTCTGTTCGTTTCATTCCCATTTCTGCCTCTTTGCAAAACATATAAATATAGCATTATCAATTATTCAGATCAGTGCCGGCTGTATTTTCAGTAAGCTGTCGGCAATGTCGATTTGTGGGAAAATATTGCGCTTTGTATTTTCCAGTCACGTAAGGGGACTTTTTTGTCAGTCAGTCTGTTGCAACCCGCATTACCGGCCAAAGTCGGCGATAAACGTTTAGCCGGCCAACTCTATGGTAGCGCCGCCGGTTTATTGTTGGCCCGCGCCGCGCAACAACACGACGGCCCTTTGTTGGTCATTACCGATGATATGGGGAGTGCCCAGCGGCTGGAAAGCGAAATCCGTTTTTATCTAGGCCGCAATAAACTGCCAATTTTGCATTTCCCGGATTGGGAAACGCTCCCCTACGACACGTTTTCACCACATCAGGACATTATTTCTGAGCGTTTGCAGACCTTGCAGCAGTTGCCGGATTTCCAGCGCGGCATTTTACTGGTGCCGGTGGCAACCATCATGCAGCGTATTGCACCGCCCAGCTTTCTGGCCGGCCATCGGCTGCAATTAAAAACCGGCGATACCTTTGATATTGATAGCTGGCGATTAAAACTGGAAAAATCCGGGTATCGCAATGTGTCTCAGGTGGTAGAACATGGCGAATTTGCTGTCCGTGGTGCCATTGTTGATTTGTTTCCGATGGGCAGTCGTCGGCCATTCCGGATCGATTTATTCGATGACGAAATCGACACCTTGCGCACCTTTGACCCGGAAACGCAGCGCTCCATCGATGAAATCGACAAAATTGATTTATTGCCGGCCCGCGAATTTCCCGTTAATGACGACAGCATCAAATTATTCCGTCAGCAGTTTCGCGATCAATTTGACGGCGATCCGCAGCGCAGTCTGATTTACCGTGAGGTCAGTGACGGTAATATGCCGGGTGGCATTGAATTTTATTTGCCGTTGTTTTTTGAAGAAACCGCATGCCTGACTGATTATCTGCCCGATAACACACTGCTGGTAAATAGCAATGACACGGCCCATGCCGCTGAAACCTATTGGGCAGAAATTCAGGAACGTTACCGCCAGCACCGCGTTGATCCGGAGCGCCCGTTGTTACCGCCGACCCGTGTCTTTGTTCCGGCAGAAGATTTATTTGCCCGCTTTAAGCGCTGGCAACGACTGCAATGCCAGAATTTTGAATTGGAAAAAGCCGCCGGCCAGCATAATTACGCCAGCGTGATGCCGCCCCAACTGACATTGAATTCCCGTCAGGATAGACCCTGTGAGGTTCTGGAGACATTTCTACAAGGGTTTGATGGTCGTGTGTTGATTGCTGCTGAATCTGCCGGGCGCCGCGAAACCCTGCTCGATTTACTGCGTAAAAATCAGTTGCATCCCAAACCGGTAGATGACTTCGATGCGTTTTTAAAGGATACCGCGCCGCTTTGTATCACCGTGGCAGCGATGGAACGCGGTTTGTATAGCCCGAGTCTCAAACTCTCGGTCATTGCTGAAACGCAGTTATTTGGGCAGCAAGTGATGCAGCGCCGCCGGCGCAGCCGAAAAAAACGTGACAGCGATGCCATCATCCGCAATCTGGCCGAACTGTCAATCGGTGATGCGGTCGTGCATGAAGATCATGGTGTCGGTCGTTATCTCGGCCTGCAGAGCCTTGATGTAGGAGATGTCGAAGCCGAATATGTGACCCTTGAATATGCCAAAGGCGACAAATTGTATGTGCCGGTGGCGTCGTTAGAACTTATCAGTCGCTACTCCGGCGCCGCACCGGAACTGGCACCATTACATCAACTGGGCACCACACAGTGGGAAAAAGCCCGCCGCCGCGCAGCAGAAAAAGCCCGTGATGTCGCAGCCGAGTTACTGGATATTTACGCTAAACGCGCCGCCAATAAAAAACAACCGATGGCCGCACCTGATGATCAATATGCAGCGTTTAGTGGCGCATTCCCGTTTGAAACCACCCCCGATCAGCAAGATGCGATTGATGCCGTGATTGCCGATATGCAATCTGATACACCGATGGATCGTCTGGTTTGTGGTGATGTCGGTTTTGGTAAAACCGAAGTCGCAATGCGCGCCGCTTTTTTGGCCGTACAATCCGGCAAGCAGGTGCTGGTATTGGTGCCAACCACCCTGCTCGCCCAACAGCATTATGAAAATTTCAAAGATCGTTTTGCTGATTGGCCGGTCAGGGTTGAAGTGTTATCGCGGTTTCGCAGCAAAAAACAGCTCGATACCGTTAAATCCGCCATCACTGATGGCACGGCCGATATCATTATTGGCACTCACAAACTGCTGCAGCAGGATATACAACCGAAACGGCTGGGCTTATTTGTGCTTGATGAAGAGCATCGTTTTGGTGTCACCCAGAAAGAACAGCTTAAAAAATACCGTACTCATATTGATGTGCTGACTTTAACCGCGACACCAATCCCACGCACGTTAAATATGTCGATTTCCGGTATCCGCGATCTGTCGATTATTGCCACGGCACCGGCGAGGCGCTTGGCCATTAAAACCTTTGTAATGCAATGGGATGCCGAAAAAGTCCGAGAAGGCATGCTCCGTGAAATCAAACGCGGCGGTCAGGTGTATTATCTGCATAACAAGGTTGAAGATATTGATCGCATCGCCCGCGAGCTGGAAAGCCTGATGCCGGAAGCAAGGATTGCCATTGCTCATGGTCAGATGCGCGAGCGCGAACTGGAGCAGGTAATGCTCGATTTTTACCATCAACGTTTTAATGTACTGGTCTGTACCACCATTATCGAAACCGGTATCGATGTGCCCTCGGCCAATACTATCTTTATCGATCGCGCTGATAAGTTGGGTCTGGCACAACTCTATCAAATTCGTGGCCGTGTTGGCCGCAGCCACCACCGTGCGTATGCCTATTTAATTACGCCACCGCAAAATGCGATGACTGCTGATGCCGTTAAGCGCCTCGAAGCAATCGAGTCAATTGAAGATTTGGGTGCTGGCTTTACACTGGCAACTCATGACATGGAAATACGCGGTGCCGGTGAATTGCTCGGTGATGAACAAAGCGGCCAGATGCAGGAAATTGGTTTTGGTCTTTATAACGAATTGCTGGAACGCGCTGTTAAAGCACTTAAGTCCGGCCAGACACCATCCATCGACAGCATTGACCGGCATATGGTGGAAATTGATCTGCATGTACCCGCCTTGATCCCGGCAGATTATTTACCCGATGTGCATAACCGTCTGGTACTTTACAAGCGTATTGCCGCAGCACCGGACAAAGAAGCCTTGCATGAATTACAGGTGGAAATGGTCGATCGTTTTGGACTGTTACCGGAACAGGTAAAAACCTTGTTTGCCGTCCATGAAATGCGTCTGAAAGCCAAAGCAATCGGCATTCGTAAAATTGATGTTTATGATCAGGGTGGCCGCCTGATTTTTGACCAGCAGCCAAATATTGAACCCATCAAGATCATTGAATTGATCCAAAAACAACCTGCTCGCTTCAAACTGGACGGTCAGGATAAGCTGAAATTCACGGGTGATATGCCTGATGCGGACAGCCGGATTCTGGCGCTCGATAATCTGCTGGAAAATCTTTTGCAGCCCGCCGCCTGATGGAAGATCGTAATTTTGATGATTTGGCTGAGCGATTCCTTGACCGGATTTACAACACTGAAAAAGGCCGTTTACGACTGGAAATCCTTCAGGAAGATTTAGCTGAATTAGCATCTGGTCAGCAACTTGATGTCTGGGATGCCGGCTGCGGTCTCGGCCAAATCAGTTTGCGGCTGGCGCAACAGGGACATGAACTAACCTTGTGTGATATTTCGGAAAAGCTGCTTAGTCAAGCCCGGGCTGATTTTGCTGCTGCAGGCATCCAAGCCGATTTTTATCATAAAGCTGCACAGCAACTGGCAAACAAACTGCCAGAATTTGATTTGGTCATTAATCATGCAGTGTTGGAATGGCTGGCCGAACCAATGGCCGGACTGGAGGTGTTTGCCGGCAAGGTTAAGCTCGGCGGTTTCCTGTCTTTAATGTTCTATAACCGCAACGCTATGGTCTATCAAAACGTGTTGCGTGGCGGCTGGCGCTTGCCAGCCATTATCAACGACCGCTATATTGGTGAGGGTAACCGGTTGAGTCCGCCGCACCCGCTGTTTCCGGATTTAGTTTCGGAATGGCTGCTGAATAATGGTTTTGAGATTGTATGTCATAGTGGCATCCGTGTGTTTAGTGACTATTTATCAGCCAGTGCGCGCGCTGAAACAGACGGAAATGATTTGTACCAACTGGAAAAGCAATACTGCCGCTTACCGACTTATCGCAATTTGGGCCGATATGTACATTTGCTTGCAAAAAAATCGGCAAGTTAACCAAGGCAAAGCGTACAATTTACGATTTGCTAAACTAACGGCAACCCGCCAACTACCGACACAAACAGGATTACCATGGTTAAGTTTAAAACCCCGCTTATTTTGATCATTTGTGGTGTGATCAGCGGCTGTATTCAATCAGAGCCAAAACCAACATTAACACCCACACAATTACAAACTGCTCTGCTCGAGTCTGAAACCCGTATTGATGAGAAATGGCGTAACTATTGTGCAGGGATTATTGATAATCAAAAAATGCAGCAGGCCAGCCTCAATGAGGTGAAATCATCGCAAAGTGCTGCTTCACGGCAATTGTCCACCATCAATGAAAAGCTGGATAAAGACCCCGAACCGGTGGTTGTTATGGCTGCACCGGAAGCACCAGAAAATTGTCCAGCAGTTGCGCCGCCGCCTACCGTTGATGACAAAATTATTCTCGGCCGCACTGAATGGCTCTGGGTAGAAGCGGTTAATCGCGTTTTTCGTGCCCGTGTGGATTCTGGAGCCACCACATCCTCTTTATCAGCCCACCATATTGTTGAATTTGAACGGGACGGCAAAAAATGGGTGCGTTTCAACATGGTGCCCGATGACGATGTTGATGACAGCTATGAAGTCGAAGCGCCTCTGGTACGTTTTGCCCGAATTCGTCAGGCATCAAGTGAAGAAATTGATCGCCGGCCAGTGGTGGAGCTGACGATAAAGATTGGTGATTTTACCGACAATGCTGAATTTACCCTCACTGATCGTACTTCGATGACCTATCCGATTTTGTTGGGTCGTGAATTTTTGCGGGATATTGCGTTGATTGATGTTGCCAAAAGCTATTATCAACCCAAACCAGAACCACTCGCTGATCGCCCCGCGTCGGAACCGGATACCGATGAAGACACTGACAATTAAGATTAGTTAAGGATACTTATGGCATCGCGTACGCCGTTTTATGTTTTGGTCGGTTTGCTACTTATCGCCGGCATTGGTTTGTCTCTGCACCGTCATATAGCGCTGGATATTCCCTGGTTACCCGGAGAAACCCGGCAAACCTGGTCAATTGAAGCCAAAGTGGATTTCACAGCCGATGGTGAAGAAGTTATCGCCTCGTTAGCTATCCCGGGTACCCAGCCAGGTTTTACGCAGCTAAACCAACAAACAGCGAGTCCCGGTTATGGACTAGCCTATGAAGAGCGTGCCAACGGTAAACGCGTTGAATGGTCCATTCGTAAGGCCAGTGGTAATCAATCGCTTTACTACAAAGTCGATATGCTGGTGGATCCTTATGCGATTCCATCAGAATCTATTCAGCCACCGGAAATCAAAGCGATTCTTGAAAAAGAACCTTATGCCACTGCCGCCCAGCAATTACTTGAAGGCGCGACGGCCCGTTCTGCTTCTCCTTATACGCTGGCAAGGGAGCTGATTGTCGAGTTTAATAACCAAAAGCAGACCGCAGAACTATTGGCGCAAGTTAAACCGCGTACTGCCTGGCTGGTGCAATTACTGCATCAATCGGGCATCCCGGCGCGGCAAGTTCATGCGCTGGAGCTGGAAGATGGCCGCCGCCGGCAGTCATTGATTGATTATTTACAGGTATTTGACGGTGAAGACTACGCGCTCTTCAACCCCCAAACCGGTAAACAAGGTCAGCCGGAAAACCTGATGCTCTGGCAATATAACTCCGGCCCGGTACTGGAAGTTATTGGTGGTACAAATTCTAATGTCACTTTTTCGATGATCGAGCAGGAGCAACCTTTCGGCATTGCACTCAATCAAAAATTTGCCGACAATCAATTGCTCAACTTTTCCCTCTACGATCTGCCGATTGAAGAACAGGCTTTATTTAAAAACATTCTGTTAATTCCGGTCGGGGTTTTGATGGTCGTTCTGATGCGCATTCTGATCGGTATCAAAACGTCAGGCACCTTTATGCCGGTATTGATTGCCCTGGCCTTTATTCAAACCAGCCTGATGACCGGATTGGTTGGCTTTTTGCTGATCGTCGGGGCCGGTTTGATTATCCGCTCTTATTTATCGCATCTGAACCTTCTACTGGTGGCGCGAATATCGGCCGTCATTATTATGGTTATCGGCATGATCGCGATATTTTCGGTGATGGCTTATAAAATCGGTTTGACAGAGGGCATGAAAGTCACCTTCTTCCCTATGATTATTCTGGCCTGGACGATAGAACGAATGTCGATTCTCTGGGAAGAAGAAGGTGCCAAACAGGTGCTGGTCCAAGGGGGGGGGTCATTGCTCGTGGCGGTCATTGCTTATCTGGTCATGAACAATGAACTTGTCAGGCATTTAACCTTCAACTTCTTGGGTATTCAATTAATTTTAATGGCAATTACCCTGATGGCCGGCAGTTACACCGGTTATCGTCTGCTGGAGTTGAAACGCTTTAAACCGCTGACCGAGATCGACAAATCATGACCGGACCGTTGACCTGGTTTAAAGAAATTCGCGAAAAATATGTGCATCCCAGCAAGCTGAGTAAAATCGGCGTGTTGGGCATGAACGAGCGCAATATTTCCTATATCAGCCGTTACAATCCGCGACACTTATATCCGCTGGTTGACGACAAACTGAAAACCAAAGAGATTGCGCTGGAAGCCGGCGTCAAAGTACCGGATTTACTGGGGACGGTTAACGAGCAGCACAGCGTTCGAGACTTAATCAAAATCCTGCCGGCTGATAAAGGGTTTTGCATCAAACCTGCCAATGGTTCGGGCGGCAAAGGCATTTTGGTCGTTATTCGTCAGGATGAGAGTGGCTACCGTAAATCCAATGGTCAATATGCCACCATCAGCGATTTAGAGCGTCATGTCTCTAATATTCTTGCCGGCCTGTTTTCATTAGGCGGTAAGGCCGATGTAGCGATCATCGAAGATTTGATTCATTTTGATGATTGTTTCAGTGGTTTCAGTCATGAAGGCGTGCCTGATACCCGAGTCATTGTGTTTCGGGGTTTTCCAGTCATGGCGATGATGCGCTTATCAACTCGCGACTCCAATGGTAAAGCCAATCTGCATCAGGGCGCCGTTGGTGTCGGTCTGGATATCGGCGACGGTCATGCCTTGCGCGCAGTACAGTATGATAAGCCAGTGTTGTTGCACCCGGATACCGGTGTGAATCTGATGACTCTGAAAATTCCGCATTGGGAAGATCTGCTGCATCTGGCCGTCTCTTGCTACGAAATGTCGGGCCTGGGTTATCTGGGTACCGACATCGTGCTGGATCGCTTTCAGGGCCCGATGCTGTTGGAACTCAATGCCCGCCCCGGTTTGACCATTCAGATCGCCAATGGTCGTGGTTTACTGCCACGATTGCAGCACATTGAACGACTTGGTAAAAAGCAACGGATGAAACCGGCTGATCGCGTTGCTTATGCTATCGAGCATTTTTCGGCGCGGTAGATCTCGTCATAGGAAATCCACATGTCTGAACAACGGGTAATACCGGCCTGGATATTAGGGATCTCTTTAATTATTGGTCTCAGCGCTTTAGGCTTTTTGCTGGGTAAAGCGCTGCTAGATATGAAGCAGCTGGAGCGCAGCGTCACCGTTAAAGGCCTGTCGGAGCATGAATATCCAGCTGACGTGGTCATCTGGCCGATCCAATTTACTGAAGCCGATAATGATCTCAACCGGCTTTACCAAACCATGGAAGCCGGTACCGCTAAAATCAGCCAGTTTCTGGCTGACAGAGGCATCAATACCAGCGAAATCACTATTAATGCACCGGCGATTACCGATAAATCCGCGCAGCAATATGGCGGTGGTATGCCAGCCGAATTTCGCTATACCGCAACGCAAACGGTCACCGTTTACTCAGAAAACATCAGTGTTATACGCAAGGCTATTTCCGGACTATCTGAACTGGGTAAACAGGGCCTCGTGTTAAGCGGTGATAACTATCAGGCGCAAAGCGAGTATCTGTTTACCCGACTCAATGAAATCAAACCGAAAATGATCGAAGAAGCGACAGAAAATGCCCGTGAAGTCGCTGAAAAGTTTGCCGCTGACTCCAATAGTCATTTAGGCAAAATCAAGCAGGCCTCACAGGGCCAGTTCAGTATCAGCGCCCGTGATAACAATAATCCGCATATTAAAAAAATTCGGGTTGTATCGACGGTCGAATATTATTTATCAGATTAAATTGAAAGGCTGCAATCGCTTTATGGCATCAAGATTTTGATGCTTTCGCCGAGGGTAAACGCGCGTTATGCACCTGATTGCGACCCGCATGTTTCGCCGAATACAAAGCGGCATCAGCGGCTGAGACCAGCAAGCCTTCATCAGCAAAAGGGTCCGGCCAACTCGCAACACCAATTGATGCAGTCACTGCATCAAGCGCTTTGCCCTGATGGAACAGCACCAGGTCACTGATCTTAATACGCAGTTGCTCAGCCACCTTAAATGCGGCATCTCCGTCACATTCCGGTAGAATGACCAGAAACTCCTCTCCCCCCAACCTGCAGGGCAAATCGGTTTTTCGGAAATGTTCCTTGAACAATGCACTCACCGCACGTAAGACCACATCACCTGCATCATGACCAAAACTATCATTAAAACGCTTAAAGTGATCAACATCGATCATCAGCACAGATAACGGCTTGTTATTGCGTCGGCAGCGAATCACTTCGTGCTCAAAGACTTCATCAACAAATCGGCGGTTGTATAAGCCCGTCAATACATCTCTCACCGACAGATTACGGAGCGTTTGTCTGAGTTTGATATTGGATAATGCTAATGCCAATCTTGCAGCGACCGATTCGGCCAATTCGATAATGGTTTCATTATCATGCGCTTCCGGTAGCTTGATATGCAAAACACCCAGCGTTTTACCTTCTGCCAGCATCGGAATACAGGTATAAGCCCCATATTCCATGCCAGAAATATGATTACAGTGTGGGTGCAATGCTTCAGGCTGGTAAGTCCAAGTTCGACCTAAACGAAGTGCCCAACAATCTTCCGGAGCAAACCCTTCATTCACGATTGATTTGCTGCCCCAACTAACCCCATGCATCAACGCATTGCCACTATCGCGATAAGTGTAGATAGTGCCACTGATGTCAGCAAATAACTGGGTTAATGAACGACCGATTATGGGCCAACTTTCATCTAATGTGTTACAGGACTGCAACATATCGGTCAATTCGTTCATGATAGCAATTTCGAGTCGCTGTATTTCCAATAACGCTGCTCTTTCAATTGCTTGGCTACTGGCCGTTTCTAACGCCATAGTACGTTCATGAACTTTTAACTCAAGGCTTTGTTTTGCTTGGGTCAGCGCTTTTTGGTTGATAGCTTGCTCTTGTTCATAACTTTCCAGATAACTGACCATTAAATCAAAATTCTTGGCGAGTGTTCTCAATTCTGTAGCACCATGAACTTCTCCTACACGCACCCCCCGCTGTCCATTGGAGACTTGTTCAGCCAGGTTGACTAATCGGCTGATCGGACGTCGAACAGCTACTTCAGCAAGCGTCCATGCAGCAATAATCACCAGTAAACTGACTAGCGCCAACAGTGTGATTGTCTGCCAAAAAATCGAATCGACTTCCGCAAATAACTCTCTCGTGGGTAAGCCGACACTTAATAAAATTTTGGCGTCGCCATTGCCGATTTGTCCAAAACCATACCAACGACGTACATTGTCCAACCCTCGCACTTCAATCGTTTTGCGATTTTCGATATTTTGTATCAGCGCCTGAAAAAGCTCGCTATCCCGCACTTGTTGGCCCGTGAAAGCCATTCCATCTGGAACCCTGGCCAACACGGTACCATCAGCCAGCCATAAAGTTGATGTGATATTGCCGTAATTGTCAGCCGTAATCCCATGCGATTGGAGGTTGTGTTCAAGAAACTGGACGAGATTAATACTGACGCCCACAGCACCAGCAACTTCGCCACTGGGTGTATTAAGTGGTAGCGCGATAGGTAACACCATCTGCTCAGATACTTTGCCTGCAACCGGCCGACCAACAGTAATGCCATTTCCTGCTAAAGCGCTTTGAATATAGTCTCTTTCCAACAAGCTCACAGGGGCATCGTAGCTGGTAGCACTGCAAATTACGTCACCATCCATGTTGACTGTAAAAATATTACTGTAGCTGGCAAATTGTTTACTGAGATTGGCCAACTGCTGGTTACATTGTGCAGAGGCTGTAACCCAGTTATTAGTTGTCAGGGCCAGTGTAGTCAGAAGTTGAGATGAAGCATAAACAGCATCTTCAAAATCACTTTGAATTAATTCGACAACGGTTGACAGCTTGCCAACTGCCTCTTCACTGGTGATTCGACGACTTTCATAGGAAGCATGAATTAAGACCAATGCGATTGGAACCAGACACAAAATCACCAACAACATCAGCCGACCGCGGATGCTTCGCATATTTGAAATAACATTTTGAGTTAAAGCCATTCAAGACTCATCTTTACATGTAGTAGCGGATATTCCAAAAGCAAGTTACGAGCCACGATTCGTGATTTCTATATGCCGACGCTCCCTGACGGATTGCAAGGCTGCCTCGATGGCGACACAATTGGCGCGTGCATCAGCAAGCGTTAATACTGGTGGCTTGTGATTTAACGCACAATCCGAAAAATGTTCAATCTCACGAACAAACTGATCGGCAACCGGCAATATCATTTGTTCTTGTTTGCCCGCCTCTGTCCACCACGAAATGATCGGTTCCTGATCTGCAGGCTGCCAGACC
>JAWWAG010000051.1:0-13630 GCA_033721795.1 Methylophaga sp.
GTACTGACTTTGCCTTTAATTTTGTCGCGCTCTATGCGTTCAAAAATGATTTGTCGTTCTTCATCATCGAGGGCATAAAACACTTGTTTACCAACATCAATCCGATACAACGGCGGCATTGCCACGCAGATATGCCCGGCCGTCACCAGTGGTGCAAAATGCCGGACAAACAAGGCGCACAGCAGGGTCGCGATATGCAGACCATCTGAATCGGCATCGGCGAGTATGCAAATCTTACCGTAACGTAACCCCGATAAATCATCTGAACCAGGATCAACGCCAATGGCCACGGCAATATCGTGTACCTCTTGCGATGCCAGTACCTGAGAAGCATCCACTTCCCAGGTATTCAGAATCTTACCCCGCAGCGGCATGATTGCCTGAAACACCCGATCCCGGCCCTGTTTGGCACTACCGCCGGCCGAATCCCCTTCAACCAGAAATAATTCCGTTCGGGTGGGATCCTGTGACGTACAGTCAGCCAGTTTGCCGGGTAAGGCCGGGCCGGACTGCACCCGTTTACGAACAACTTTTTTGGCTTGTTTTAATCGTGACTGGGCATTGCTAATCGCAAGTTCAGCAATTTTTTCACCATCTTCAACATGATGATTCAGCCATAAACTAAAGGCATCTTTAACCGCGCCGGTAACAAACGCTGCACATTGCCTCGATGACAACCGTTCTTTGGTCTGACCGGAAAACTGTGGGTCTTCAAGCTTGACCGACAGCACGTAATTACAGCGCTCCCAGATATCTTCAGCAGATAATTTCACACCGCGAGGCAACAGGCTTCGAAATTCACAAAACTCTCTTAGCGCTTCCAGCAATCCACTGCGCAGGCCGTTTACATGGGTGCCACCCTGAGCCGTTGGGATCAGATTGACATAACTTTCGGCAATTACTTCTGCCGGTTCTAACTGCCACATTAACGCCCAGTCCACTTCCTGATTGGCATCGGCAAAATGGCCAACAAAGGGTTTCGCCGGCACACAAGGCATATCGGTCATGGCATTGGCAAGATAGCTATTGACGCCATCTTCGTAGCACCAGCTATCGCTTACTTTCTCACTGCTGCTGTAATCATCATAGGTAACCACCAGGCCCGGACATAATACGGCTTTAGCACGAAGCACATGGCGAAGACGTGAGACCAAAAATTTGGGGGCATCAAAAAAGCTGACATCCGGCCAAAAGCGGACGCTGGTACCGGTATTTTTTTTGCCGACGGTACCGGTTTCGCTTAACGGTTCAATCAGATTGCCGTTGGCAAAAGCGATTTGGTAGCTGATGCCATCACGGCGGATAGCAACTTCCAATCGCGTCGATAACGCATTAACCACCGATACACCAACACCGTGTAAACCGCCCGAAAACCGATAATTTTTGTTGGAAAATTTGCCGCCGGCATGCAGCCGGGTCAGAATAACTTCAACGCCAGGCACGCCCTCTTCCGGATGAATATCGACCGGCATACCGCGGCCATCATCAATCACCTCAAGAGATTGGTCTTTGTGCAGAATGACCTGAATAGTTTTGGCGTGGCCGGCAATCGCTTCATCAACACTGTTATCGATAACCTCCTGCGCCAGATGATTTGGCCGGGTGGTATCGGTATACATGCCGGGTCGTTTACGGACCGGCTCCAGTCCCGTTAGTACCTCAATCGCCGAAGCATCATAAATCGTCGTCATTGGCTCGCTATCATCAAATTTCAGGTTGCCCGAAGGTTAGCAGGATAAAAGCCGGATGTACAAGCCTCGCTGCTTTCAGCGGATAAAGGAACTGAACAGCATTTCAAAGCGCGTTAAATCTGCTATGGTCAGCTAACAATATGTGCGGGGGAATATCATCATGAAAAATGCATTCTTCATTTGTTTATTACCACTCAATATCCTAGCCTGCTCTTCTTCGACATCTAATGAAATGCCAGCGTTTGAGCAACAAGCACTCGCAGCCACTGGCGAATTTGCCGGCGAACTGAAACAAGCATTGCAAGCCGCCATGCAGGAAGGCGGTCCGACAATGGCGGTGGCGGTCTGTCAAAGCAAGGCCCCACAAATTGCTGCCGAATTATCTGCAGAAACCGGTTTTGATATCAGCCGTACCAGTCTGAAAGTCCGTAACCCTGGCAATCAGGCAGAGCCCTGGCAACAGGCCGTATTAAATGATTTTGAGCAACAAAAACAAGCCGGAAAGCCGATTAACGAATTAATCTTTGTTGGTATCAGTGATGACGGCGAAACCTTACGGATGATGAAAGCGATTGGCACTGAGCCAGTGTGTCTGACTTGTCACGGTAAAAACATTGATGCCAGTTTACAGGCGGAAATTAACCGCCTGTATCCGACCGATCAGGCAACGGGTTTTCAGCAAGGTGATATCCGCGGCGCTTTCAGTGTCGTCAAATATCTTAACGATTAGGCCCGGGCTTATTTCAGGGTAATCAACTCACTGCGGCCACGACTGACAAAATCGATTTTGTCTTCGCGGGCCAGCCAGCCAATCGCGCGTTGCAGTGTTTTACTGTCCAGTGCGCATGATTCGGCGATTTTGCTAATCGATGTTGGCCCGTTTTGTTGTAAGAACTGCCATAAAACGCCTGCGGTGGCGCCAATATTTTCAGCCATTGCCAAACTCCTTTCAGATAATTACCGAAATGACATGGCAAATCGTATGCCACAAGTCAATGGCATCATTTTGCTAGGGTTAAATGACAAACTAATGAAAAATAAAGCGCGTCTGCGCTGTTTTTGTGCACATGCGCACAAGAATTGCACTGATTTTGATCAGCCAAAGCGATGTTGATAGGCAACATATATTTGCTGGCAGGCTTGTTGTAACAGTGCCCGCGGCGCTGCAATATTCATCCGCATAAAACCACTGCCGCCGTCACCGAACATGGCGCCGGGATTCATGCCAACCCCACAGTCTTCAATAAAGAACTGCTTCAGCGATTTGTCATCGAGCGCCAATTCGCGGCAATCCAGCCATAACAAATAGGTGCCTTCGATTGGTTTGATATGGATTTTGGACAATTCTGCCCTGAAAAAAGTCGTAATCCAGTCACGATTTTGTGCCAGATAATGCATTAAGGCATCTAACCAATCGGCGCCAGATTGGTAAGCTGCTTCGGTGGCGACAATACTGAAAGGATTGGCAGCACTGACATGCCAGCGTTTAAATTCAGCTTCGATGGCACGGCGCTGCTGTGAGTTTTCAATAATTAATGACGATAAATTGAGACCGGCGATATTAAAAGTTTTGCTGGCCGATATGGTGGTGATGACCCGTCCGGGGCTTGCCAGCGTGGTCAGCGGTAAATGCTGGTGGCCGGCAAAAACCAAATCCATATGGATTTCATCTGAAATAATCAGCAAATCATATTGCTCGGCAATCGCCAGTAACGCCTTGAGTTCCTCTTCGCGCCAGACTCGCCCCACCGGATTATGCGGCGAACACAGCAATAACATTTTAGCGCCGGTTTTGGCCTGCGCTTCCAGCTCTGGCAAATTCATCTGATAGCCGTTCGCTGATTCCAACAAGGGATTAAGCATTAACTGCCGGCCGGTTTCCGTCACAGCTGAAAAAAACGGAAAGTACACCGGAGATTGCACAATGACGCCATCACCGGGTTCGGTAAGTGCATTAATCACTGCGTGAATTGAGGGTACTACACCAGGACACATAAGGAGATGCTGGCGATCTATCGACCAGTCAAATCGCTGCTGATACCAGTTTTGTAACGCTTGATACAGGGATTCCGGAAACTGGTGATAACCAAAAATCGGATGGGCGGCGCGTTGTTGCAACGCTTCGCTGACTGCCGGTGGCACAGCAAAATCCATATCCGCCACCCACAACGGAATCACGTCTGGCTTGCCGAAAATCAGCTGTCGGTTATCGTATTTCTGCGCGCCAGTGCCAGCGCGCACTATCGACTGGTCAAAGCCGAACTGGCTCAAGCTCAAGCTTTACGTTCCCAGATGGTCACCTCAGAAAGGGTATGCTGAAATTTACGACTGGTTTCACGAATCACAAATGGCAATGATTGTGGGCCGCTGACCAGATTAAAATGCTTATCCAGAATCGCGTGCAGACCATCCATGGTGGTAAAACTTTCGCCATCTTTTTTGAAGCCGCCCAGCCATTTGGCTTTGTCGGTATGTTCTTCAAGCCAGGTATAGGGAGATGCCAGTACTAATAAACCACCGGCATTTAAACGCTCGTTTACCGATTCCAGAAACAGCGCCGGGTCATATAAGCGATCCAGTAAATTGGCAGCCACAATCAAATCGTAGCCGGCAAATACTGATTTTAAGTTACAGGCATCGCCCTGCATAAATTCGACTTTATCAGCGACCGTATCAAGACCGAAATCTTTCAACCGCTGTTCACGGTAATGCACCAGGTCACCTTCATCGGCGATGGTGTAACGAATCACACCTCGCTGCTGCATTTGCACGCCCAGATTGATGAGCCGGGCCGAGAAATCAATGCCGGTTACAGCATCAAAATGTTTGGCCAGTTCAAAACTGCCCCGACCCACCGCGCAGCCGAGATCCAGCGCCTTGGTTTTGGCTTTGCCGGCCATGGCTTTAATAGCAATCTGCATCAAACTTTGTTGAAAGTTCGGCACATTAAAATAGCTTTCACCGTAATGAAATTCAGCGTATTCCGAGAGCATTTTGTCGGTTTCATAATGCGAATCGACAACGTTTACCGGCGCTTCAGAAACGATATACCGGAAACCTGCATGCTGGAAAAAATGCCGGCGAAATGCATAACGTGACGCTTTGCGGCTTTCATTACCACAGGAAATCCAACTGCCGCCTTTGATGAGGTTATGTTGGCTGTCGTAAGTCGGTGTAGTGAAATCATCGTAAATCGGATGCACCTTAAAACCGTCGAACGGATAAATCGGTGTTTCGGTCCACTGCCAGACATTACCAATCACATCATAAAAATCACCATGGCGGAACATAGTAACCGGACACGATGACGCGGCATAATCCAGATGAATATTAGCATTGGCCGGCTGGCCATCTAATTCACTGACGCCGGCATGTTCATAAAGCCGATACCATTCATCTTCTGTCGGCAAACGCACCGACAGGCCGGTTTGTTCAGCTTTCCAGTTACAGAACGCTTTGGCTTCGTGATAGTTAACATCGACCGGCCAATCCCACGGCATGGCGACTAATTCAGTCATTAACCGTAATTGCCAGCCACTTTCTGTCTTTGACCAGAATGTTGGATTTGCCGCATGGGCAAAGCGTCGCCATTCCAGACCTTCTTCATTCCAGAACTTATCCTGCTGATAACCACCGGCCTCAACAAAGGCCAGAAATTCAGCGTTACTGACTAAGTACTGACTGGCTTTAAACTCAGCAACTTCAGCTTGATGCTGGCCGTACTCGTTATCCCAGCCATAGATGGGATCATCAAACTGCTTACCCAAACTTACTGTACCCGCCGGTACCGGCAATAATTGATTTTGCGGCGCTTTGCCGGTTTGGCTGAAGGGGCGCCATTGCGGTTGCTTACGGACTTTATCAAGTTGCTGCTGGCGGATAAGAACCGAGGACGTTTCAAGATGAATCTGCTCATGCTCAATACCCATCATGATCGCCCACCACGGGTTTTGCCAGTCTATTGGTAAATGTAATGGTGCAGTTTCAATTACTTCATTAACCAGCTTTTTAACAGCTTTGCGATAGGCTTTAACTTCACTGACTGCCGGCCATTCATAATGGGTTTCATCGAGATCATCCCAGCTCATTTCATCAACACCGACGGCGAACATCGATTCAATGCGCGGATTGACACGTTGTTTGATAAGACCACTGAGCAGCATTTTATTAACAAAAAATGTGGCGGTATGACCGAAATAAAAAATCAGCGGATGCCGCAGCGGAATCGATTTCTGGTAATAGCCGCTATCATCTTTTAATGTTTCAAACAGCGACTCATAACGGTCAAAGTTAGCATTAAAATAATCTGCGATTTCCCGGCGTTTGGCCGCAACATCATCACCATCCAGTCTTGGCGTACGCAAGTGCTGAACAGTTTCTTTGACGGATAAAGCGCTTTTTGCATTCATCGGTAAAGTCCTTATCACTATACTTGTCGGTTTAAGACGCTTTTGGTGCCGGTTTGTTGCACTCAAGCATACTTATCTCTGTTCAGCCAGCCAGGCGGTTTTTGCCGACAACTCCACCGAACAACTCCATTTGTAGGCAAGGTTAATGGTTTCAGCACAAGCATATACACCATGACCGCGAACGATGACAGCTTTATGACCAGCTAAGCCTGCAGCGACTTTAGAAGGTGATAATTTCACGTAATCCGTGTAATTAATGTGAATAACCGGCACCACCGGAAAATAATACTGACCTTCAAAATCCACTGGTGTGAAATCCTCCCCGGCAAGAGACATCGCCACGGCATGCGGCCCATGACTGTGTAGGACAGCTCTCGCTGTAGGATTTTGCCGATAAACGGCGATATGTAACGGCGCATCCAATGAGGCACCTTCGCCCAATTCGCCGTTAATATTGCAGCGAATTAAATCATCAGCATGTAAGGTATCCGCGCAACAACCCGTCGGTGTCACCCAAACCTGATCATGCCAGCGCAGCGAGGCATTCCCGCTATGCGAATCATTGCAACCATATTGACGCAACCATTGGTAATGCTGCACCAGTTCCGCTTTCAGGGCTTGCAGATCTTTTTCAGGCATCGTCGTCTTCAGATTGGCTTTGCTGGACATGTCTTAGCCATTGTGCCGCCTGATTACGCTGTTTTTCAAATTTACTGGCCTGTTTCAATAAATCCTCGGCGCGGCTGAAATTTTCGAGATGATATTGCACCAGGCCAGCCATCAATAAAGCATCACCTTTTTTATCGCCGGCAAGCTTATCAATTGCCGCAGATAAAGGATCCTGGGCTTTTTGCCATTGCTCTTCACTGACATACAGCCGAGCCAGTTTCAGATCCGTTTCACCACTGCCATCCTGACTGCGAATTTGTTCTAACACTTTGGCAGCTCGATCAGCTTCGCGGGCCGCCAGCCAGCTATCCGCCAGTTTTTCCTGATTCTCAAAATTGGCGGCAATTACATTATTATCCAGCGCCTGCTGCAATAACTGACCGGATTTAAACGGGATATTTAGATAGCGGTACATATTACTGAGCCGCATGACAATATCGTCATCTCCCAGATCCAGCCGTTTGGTCAGCATGGTGACTGCCAAAGCAGTGAGTTGTTTATCCTGTCGGGAATACAGCGAGCCCAATTGATCCCAGTATGTTTTATCATTCGGATGCAGGGTGAGCAGTGTTTCCAGCACACTAATGGCTGAATCGTATTGCTTCATTTCCAGATGCGCCGACAATTGCATGCGATACCAGTCTTCTTTTGGCGCATTGGCACGATTTATTGCGGTGCGGATATTCTCAACCGTTTTGCTGAACTGTTTGAGCTGATAATGCGCGGTGGCCAGCAGAACGTAGACACTATTCTCAGGATTCGGCTCATTGCTAATCCACCGGTTGAGCAAATCAATGCCTTGCTGATATTTACCATCAGCAATCAACAGCTGCGCCAGGTTATAGCGCAAATTATGGGTCACATCTTCCGGTAAGGCATTTAATTCCAGCGCTGATCCAAATTGCTCAGTGGCCCGCTTGTAGTCACCGGTTTCTGAATACAAATAACCTAGGGTTTGTAATACCACTGCGCGCTCATAACTGCCGGCTGTGGTTTCATCAACCAACTTTAATAACGCTACTTCAGCTTGTTGATAACGTTCATCAGCCATCTGCTGCTGCGCCCCTTCCAGCGCTTTATAAGTGCTTTCGGACAATAAATATTCGTCTTCGGCCAAGACTGGCGACATCAGTATTGCCGATAACAAAGCAGCTGAAATAATTTTAGCGAAAAGTATCTTCATCAGCGGGCCAGCTTAAATTCAATTTCCTGGGTGGCACGGCGTTCCACGGCTTCCCCATCTACTTGTTTAGGCTTGAATTTCCATTTCACAATTGCGGCCAGAGCAGCATCATCAAAAACATTTTTCGGATCAGCTTCTATGACCTGCGGATCTTTTACCCGACCATCTTTGGTAATAGTAAATGCTACGGTTACCACGCCTTCAATCCCCCGTCGTTGCGCCATGCGCGGATAACTCGGCGGAATCCGTACCAGTGGCACCACTTCACCATCCATTTGTGGTTGAGCAGAAGGGGCCGGACCGGGATCAACTGCCGGTGCCGCACGAAAATCGCCCAAATGCGGTCCGCCAGTGATATTTAAAGGCACATCAATATTCGGCGCACTCAGTTGTGGTTGTGGCACATCAGGTTGTTCCGGTGGCGGTGCCGCAGCATCGGGTGGTGGCGGTGGGGCTTCCGGAGGTTCTGGTTTTTCCGGTGGTTCACGACGTTTTTCTTCGGGCGGTCTTTCTTCTTCCTGTACCCGGACAAAGTCAAGGATCCGGATATCTTCATCATCACGCGTTTGCAGACCATCTGAACTGGTCATTTTTTGCATCAGCGTGAACAGGCCATAATTGACCAGTACCGCCAGCACTAATCCAAGCAATATACGCATGAATCCCCGCTAATCGCGTTCAGCAGCAATGGAAACGTTGGCCACACCGGCCAGTCGAGACTGATCCATCACCTCGATTAGAATACCGGTCTTGGCATTTTCATCAGCCAGAATAATGACCGAACCTTCCGGATTTTCCGCATGCAAACGTTCGACATTAGCACGCACTGCCCGTCGATCAATTTGCCGGTTATCAATCCAGATTTCGTCATTTTCGCGAATGGCGATAAGAATATTAGCCCGCTCTTTTTCAACGGCGGTTTGTGCTGAAGGCCGGTTAACATCGACGCCGGTTTCTTTAACAAACGAGGTCGTGACAATAAAAAAGATCAGCAGAATAAACACCATATCAATCAATGGCGTCATATTGATTTCTGCGATACCGCCACTTTGTCGACGGGAATGTCGGTTTCTCATAACAGTTCCTAATCTCGGCGCAGAGCGTCGGCTACGTTGTCAACGGTGCGCGTGACCCGTTGTTGTAATTGGGTGCTGAAATATAATCCGGACAATGCTGTCAGCAGCCCACCCATCGTGGTAATCAGCGCAATAGAAATGCCGCCGGCCATACCGCGGGTATTGCCGGTACCAAATACGGTCATAACATCGAATGTCTGAATCATGCCATGTACTGTGCCCAGCAAACCTAACATCGGCAATGCCATGGTCAGGGTTTTAATCAGCACCAGATATCGCTCCAGACTGATGCGGCTCTCCGCAATAAGACCCAGCCGGATTTGCTGGGCATACCAGCTACGGCGATCGGCTCTCTGATGCCAGTAATCAATCAGCTTTTGCTTTTCTTTAGGATGCAAAATCAGCAAATAAAAATAACGTTCGATGATCAATGTCCACATCAAAATCGACGCTAACAGAATCAGCCACAGCACAGTACCGCCGCTTTCCATTAACAACTGAATTTGAAAAAGATTATCTGTCACGGTTATTGTGCTGCTCAGCATTACGGGCAACAATCGAAGCGCTTTCTTCGTCAAGGATCTGAATCAGACGATTACTTTTGCTCGACAGCGCACTGTGAATCAACAAAATCGGTATCGCTACGGCCAAACCTAATTCAGTCGTCACCAACGCCTGAGAAATACCACCTGACATCAATTTCGGATCGCCGGTACCAAACAGCGTAATAGACTGGAAAGTCTCGATCATGCCGGAAACGGTACCGAGTAGCCCCAGCATCGGTGCTACAGCAGCGAGAATCGCCAGCGTTACCAAACCACGCTCAATGGCTGGCGTCTCACGCAAAATGGCTTCGTCCAGTTTTAACTGCAGGGTTTCGACATCATCAGCATGTTTTTCATCGTATACCGACAAAATCCTGCCCAGCGGATTTTTATGGTCAGGCGTCGTTTGTTTTTGTTGTTTGCGAACGCCACGCTCAGCCTTAAACAACATCACAAAACGTATTAATGCCATCAACAATCCAATAATACCCAGCGCAATAATGATGTAGCCAATCCAACCACCTTGCTGAATGCGCTCTTTCAAATCCGGTGTTTGTACCAACAACGCCATAATTGCGCCACGGGTCGGATCGACGACCGCCGGCTGCCATTCTCCGGCATCAGCGGCCACAAATTCACGGGCAACTTCCTGAAAACGTGGCAGCGGTTGACGAGCCAGTTCCACCAGATTCTGGGTTTCCGGCAAATAACGTAGATAATTGCCATCACTGAAAAAGGTAAAAATACCAATACGGGTAATATCCCGCTCGGCCACTTCACCCGAAGCGGTAATCACCGGTGCGGTAAACGTCTCCACTTTGCCGGACTCGGTCATTTCCTGTTGCAATACCAGCCATAACTCACGCAACTCCTCGATGGTTGGTTGTTGTTTCCGCTCACTGAGATTTTCCAGAAATTCGATTCGTTTAGGATACTTAACCGATGTCACCGAACTTTCCAGCATTGCCCGTGTATCGTTGGCAATTTGCCGGACCGTACCAAACAATTCGCCTAATGAACCGGAGCGTTCATTTAACAATGCCTCCATTTCAACCAACTGCTTTTCATTGGCTTCGAACGCATTATTCAAAGCCTCTGTGCGTTGCTCCTGCTCTGCCAGCTCGGCTTTGGCCGCTTGCAGCAGTTGCGCCTGACGGTCACGGGCTTCGAGAAACGCCGCTTCACGCATGATATTTTGTTGCGCTTCCACCACGCGGTCGCGCTTGACCTGTTCCAGCAATTCATCAAGATTGGCCGGGGTTTGGGCCAGCGCCGCCGAAGACAACAAAATCAATAAATTCGCTAACAAAAATCTCATTATTCGGCTCCTGCGGTTTTCACCGGCAAGACCAGCAGGTTAGGCGGTAATTGTTTACGGGCGACTTTCAAGCCTTCGGCAATGGCTTTGTTATAACTGCTGTCGAGCGCCTGCCAGCGCTGTTCGGCATGATCCCAGACACCCGCGTCACGTTCGTCCAGTGATAAATAATACAAATTGACCCGGCCAATTCGCAGAAAATCGACTGTCCGGTTATTGGCATCTGCTGTGATTTCACCCTGATAGGCTTCGATGGTACGACCATACTCAGTCTCGACCTGATAAGCCTCCAGAATACGACGGTATTTTTCTGACAGATTCACATCCGAGCGATCCATCAGACCTTTTAACTGAGCAATTCGCTCGGAACGTTCATCTGGTAAAAAGGGAATATCCAATGCCACAAACTGATCCAGGACTTCGATCATTTTGATCATCATTGGCAGGATGTCGCGTTGCGTGGTTTCGATATTGGCCAGTTGATCGTCAATAGAGGCCAGCTCTTTCTCCTGAGACGTGACCAGTGCATCCAACTGGTCGTTATAGGCTTGCAGGCTTTGCGTCTGACGCAGCACTGCGCGGTACTCATTCAGCAGTTCGCGGGTTTCGTCATCCAGGTTATCAATTTGCTGCTGAGATTGCTGTGCCGCACTGTCTGCTGCGACCTGCTCGTCAATCGCCTGCTCCAAAGCGCCGGCCCAGCTGAAAGTCACCGGTATCAATAAACTGCCGGCCAACAATGCAAGCCGCCAAAGCGACAATCCATTGGCGAATAAAGACATATAGGTATTCCCATTATCAGGCGTTAAAAAGAGAAGCGTCATGTTATCAGGAGTAAATATGCTTGGGAAGTCTAAATGAGATTAGTTATCATTTAAATTTATGCAGGCAAAAAAAAGCCAGACCGAGTGGGTCTGGCTAAAACCTTCATAGAAGGAGAGAGAAATATAAGACGATAGAAGCTGAAAATTTCCTATGGACTTACAGCATATGATAGTGAGTATGCGCCCATCTGCCATGAGTGAGTTATCCCAATTACAGCGGGAATAAATTCCTGTAACTGGCTAATTTTGTGAAGTTTTTGTGACAGCCATCAACTATGACGACAATCCGTGACTAATTGCAAAGCGCATTAGCTCGGCTGTTTTGTTAATGTCCAGCTTGCTTTTGATTTGCGTCAGGTTATTAGCAACCGTTTTATAACTGATACCCAAAACATCAGAAATCTCATTCATGCTTTTGCCTTCACCCAGCAATCGCAGGATCTCCAACTCACGCCGTGATAAATCACTGAGAGCACTTGTCCCCGAATCAATATTGAGCATGGCGAGTTGCTGCGCCATATCCGGGCTGAGATACACTTTACCATCCAGCACTTTGCTGACCGCTTCCACTAAGTGGTCGGCAGCATTATTTTTGGTGATATAACCACGCGCGCCGGCCTGCATTGCCCGTGATGCAAAGACCGGATCTTCATGCATGCTGAACATCAAAACTTTGGCATTATCGCGATTGGCCCGAATACGTCGTAATACTTCAAGCCCGCCCACACCCGGCAAAGTGATATCCAACAGCACCAAATCCGGATAAACCTCCTGGAACAGCTTGTAGCCCTCTTCACCGGTTTCGGCTTCGACCACTTTGGCATTGGGAATTTGCTGAATTAACTGACGGCAGCCAGCACGGACGATCGGATGATCATCAACCACTAAAATCGTAACTGTTTGTTTCATTTAGTCTTTACCTTTTAGTGGAATCAGTACACGAACCTGTAATCCCAAACCTTCTTCCGTATCGAAAGCAATCTTACCACCGAGCGCCGACACCCGCTCACGCATACCAATCAGGCCAAAACCTTTGATCACCGAATTATTATCCAGCCCTTTACCATCATCGGTAACGGTGACTTTAATATTCTCTTTTTCCCGGCGCACTTCAACTCTGACATGACTGGCCTCGGCATGGCGTACACAGTTGGTTGTACATTCCTGCACCACACGATAGACCGTCACTTGCTGGGTATCCGGCAAGTCATTGAGTTCACCAGTAAAATCCCATTCCCAGTCAATTTCTGGCTGGCGGTCACGCCAGTTATGCAACATATCGCGCAGTGCATCGGTTAAGCCTAAATCATCCAGTGTCATTGGCCGCAGGCGGCTGAGCATTTTCCGGACCAGCGACTGAATATGACTGGTGATGAGTTTCACCGAACTGACTTTTTCTTCAACTTCGACCAGTTTGTTTTCAATGGCAATCCGCTCAATTTCTGCCAAATCAACACGGATACCAAACAAACACGGTGCCAGCTCATCATGCAGCTCACGGGCTAAATCGCGGCGTTCTGACTCTTGCACGGTCAGCATATTGCCGGCCAGCGCATGGTTTTCGGCCATGGTTTTTTCCAGCACACTGGCCATATGGTTAAAGCGGATCTGAATAGGGCTCAGCTCTCTGGCAGCACCGGTATCGACGCGGGCAGTGAAATCGCCGGTTTCAAGTTTAGCCAACGCATCAGCGAGATCACCCAATGGCCTTAAGCCCTGACGCAACGCCATATAAACCAGAATCAAAATCAGCGTCAAAAAAAATCCACCCAGGATAAACAGCACCTGCATGTCCCGCCAGACTTCGGTCACCTCATCACTGGGATCGGCTTCGACAACAAGATAACCAAACGACTGACTGCCTTTAGTAATTAAACGGCGAAACGCGACGGCTTCCGGTTCCATCACCCGGATA
>JAWWAG010000052.1:0-13193 GCA_033721795.1 Methylophaga sp.
AGGCCCGGCGCCAGATCGTTTTACCCGCTTCATCTTCCAGCACAATACCCATCGCAGTAATGGCATCGCGAATTTCATCGGCTTTGGCCCAGTCTTTGGCTTTGCGAGCAGCATGGCGATCGGCAATTAACTGTTCAATTTTTGCAGCGTCAATCTCATCATCTCCGCTCATTAAAAAAGCATCGGCATCTTGCTGCATTAAACCCAAAACCTCGCCCATCGCGATCAATAATCCTGCCAGATAACTCGCTCGAGCTGCCTCCTGCCTCTCACGAGCCAGATTCAATGCCTGACGGACATCACCTAATACCGATAATGCCAGCGCGGTATTGAAATCATCATCCATGGCTTCACGAAACCGTGGTGCAAATTCAGCATCGGCCTGCCAATGTAAATCGGTTTTTGCCGAGATACCACGCAGTGAATGATAAAAACGGGTCACTGCGGTTTTGGCTTGTTCAAGCTGATCTTCAGCGTAATTCAGTGGGCTGCGATAGTGGCTGGACAGAATAAAAAAGCGAATGGCCTCGGCAGGATACTTGCCCAAGACTTCTCTTACCGTGAAAAAATTACCCAATGATTTGGACATTTTTTCATCATCAATACGCACAAAACCGTTATGCATCCAGTAATTAACGCTCTGGCAGCCATGCGCCCCTTCAGACTGTGCGATTTCATTTTCATGATGTGGAAACTGTAAATCCATACCGCCGCCATGAATATCAAAATGCTCACCGAGACATTCTGCCGACATCGCCGAACATTCAATATGCCAACCAGGCCGTCCATTGCCCCACGGGGAATCCCAGGCAGGTTCTCCTGGCTTCGCGGCTTTCCACAGTACAAAATCCAAGGGATCCGTTTTCGCTTCATTCACGGCCACCCGCTCACCTGAACGCAATTCTTCAATATTGCGGCCAGACAATTTGCCGTAACCCTCAAAAACACTGACATCATAATAAACATCACCATTGTCGGCAGCGTAGGCAAAGCCTTTGGCAATCAGCGTTTCAATCATGCTGATAATGGCCGGCATTGATGCCGTGGCTTTAGGCTCGACATCTGGGCGCAACACACCCAGCGCATCAGCATCGTGATGCATTTCGGCGATATAGCGCTCAGTGAGCGCTGTAATCGTTTCACCGTTTTCAGTTGCACGCTGGATGATTTTGTCGTCAATATCGGTGATATTACGAATATAGGTGACGTCATAACCTAATGCACGCAGATACCGTGTCACGACATCAAACACCACCATGACCCGGGCATGACCGACATGACATAAGTCATACACCGTCATGCCGCAGACATACATATTAACTTTGCCTGCTTGCAAAGGCTTAAAGGTTTCTTTTTGTCGGGTCAGGGTGTTATAAATTTTTAACATTGGTTATTTGTTTGAAGTGTCTTTTAAATCAATGGTCAAATTGAATACCGGCGTATCAGCACTGTGATCATAACGATCACTGACAAAATAGCCTTCCCGTTCAAACTGAAAAGAAGTTTCTGGTTCACAATTGACAATGGCCGGTTCGGCAATCGCTTTAATAACTCTTAAGGAATCCGGATTCACATCATCAAGATAGTTTCCCGTTGCTTTACCCGGCGCTTCCGCTTTGAACAAGCTGTCGTATAAGCGTAACTCAACTTCTTTGCCCTCTGTCGCTGACACCCAGTGAATCACACCGCGTGGTTTCATCTCAGGAGGCGGATTCTGGCCTACCGTGTCAGGTACTAAAGAAGCAATCACTTCAACAATGTCACCATTGTCATTCTTGATAACATCGTCAGCCTTAATGACATAAGCACCACGCAGACGCACATAATCGCCAATCACCAGACGCTTGAATTTTTTCCGGCTCAACGTGGTATCTTCAGTAAAATCGGATGCATCGATATAAATGGTTTTAGTGAACGGTATTGCGCGTTCGCCCATTGCTTCCTGCTGCGGATGATTCGCGACTTGCAGCCATTCGGTGCTGTCAGCAGCATTCGTGATGGTCACTTTCAATGGATTTAGCACACACATGGCACGCGCTGCGTTGTCATTCAAATCATTGCGGATCTCAAACTCCAGCTGTGCAATATCAACAATCCCGTCTGTTTTGGCTACAGCAAGCCCGTTACAAAAAGCGCGTAATGCCGCAGCCGTAACACCGCGTCTTCTCATCCCTGAAATGGTTGGCATTCTGGGATCATTCCAGCCGGCAACGATTTTTTCATCCACCAATTGTTTTAAATTGCGTTTGCTGGTCACCGTATAGTTCAGATTAAGACGACCAAACTCATATTGCTTAGGCTTTGAAGGCACCGGCAGGTTTTCAATAAACCACTCATATAAGGGACGGTGATCCTGAAATTCCAGCGTACATATACTGTGGGTGACGCCTTCAATGGCATCGCCCTGCCCGTGGGCAAAATCATAGCTGGGATAAATACACCACTGGTCACCCGTCTGATGATGTGATTGCTTGCGAATACGATACAGAATCGGATCACGCAGGTTCATATTGGGCGATGCCATATCAATTTTTGCGCGCAGCACACAAAAACCTTCAGCAAAATCACCCTGCTTCATTCTTTCAAATAAATCGAGGTTTTCTTCTACGCTGCGATTGCGAAAGGGTGACTCTTTACCCGGCTTGGTCGCCCAGCCCCGGTATTCACTGGCTTGTTCGGCAGTGAGATCACAAACATAGGCTTTGCCTTGCTTGATGAGATGAATTGCCCAGTCGTAAAACTGTCCGAAATAGCTTGAAGCATAGCGCACGTCACCTGACCATTTAAAACCCAGCCACTGCACATCTTCCATGATGGCTTCGATGTATTCCTGCTCTTCTTTGGCAGGGTTGGTATCATCAAAGCGTAAATGACAGTCACCGCCAAATTCCTTGGCCAAACCGAAATTCAGGCAAATAGATTTGGCATGGCCAATATGTAAATAGCCATTGGGTTCAGGCGGAAAACGGGTAACCACTTTCCCGGTCACCCTGCCAGAATCAATATCTTCCTGAATGATGGTGCGTATAAAATTGTGGCTTGCAGCAGATTCCGACATACGTAGTGGCAGTTGTTAAAAGTAAACGCGCATTATACGCTGTCAGCCGTGTCGGGTGACAGCGCTGTTTCGGCATGTATTCTCAGAAAAACCTTTTTCATGTTCACTTGCATTGCTGTGATGCACTATCATGGAAATTTTTAACAATTGTGGACACAAGCCATCATGAAACTACTCTACCGCCATCTGGCTCCCCTGTTTTTTGCTTCTTTTTCACTGGCCGCTCAGGCGGAAGGCGGCGACGCGCAGCCTAGAGTAAAACTTGCCACAAACCATGGCGATATTATTATTGCTCTAAATGCCGAAAAAGCGCCCAACACCGTGGCTAACTTTATCCAGTATGTAGAATCCGGTTTTTATGACGGCACTATTTTTCACCGCGTTATTGAAAATTTTATGATCCAGGGTGGTGGTTTTACTGAAGATTTTCAGCAAAAAACCACGAAAAAGCCGATTCAGAACGAAGCCAATAATGGCCTGACCAACAAACGTGGCAGTATTGCTATGGCCCGCACTGGTGATCCGCATTCAGCGACAGCACAATTCTTTATCAATACGGTGGATAACAGCTTTCTAAATTTCCGGGCTGAAACCACCAGCGACTGGGGTTACGCGGTCTTTGGTGAAGTGGTCGAAGGTATGGATGTCGTGGATAAAATCCGCAAAGTAAAAACTACGTTACGCGGTCCACATCAGGATGTACCGGCTGAAAATATCATCATTGAAAAAGCCGAAATGCTTAATTAATCAGCTTTTTAAATGCGCCAACTGTTTATTTCGGATCTGCATTTAAGTCCTGACCAGCCGGATTTAACCCGGCTGGTAACCGACTTTTTATTGGATCAGGAAAGGCCCGAAACACTTTATATTCTGGGTGATATTTTTAACACCTGGCTGGGTGATGATCTGGTATTACCCGAATATCAGCCGTTTATTGGCGCGCTTAAACAGCTGCATGACGAGGGCACACAGATTTATCTTATGGTCGGCAATCGTGACTTTATGCTCGGTAAACATTTTGCCGAAGCCGTCGGTGCTGAATTATTGCCCGATCCGGTTATCCATTATTTTGATGATACGCCGGTATTGCTGATGCATGGCGATAGTTTGTGCACTGATGATGTGAGTTATCAGCGCTATCGTAAAGTAGTAAGAAATCATTTTTTGCAATGGTGTTTTTTACGATTGCCGCTGCGTTTCCGGCAAAATATCTCTGACCAGATCAAAGCCAAAAGTAAGGCCAAAAAGCGCAGTAAAACCTTTGAAATCATGGATGTAAATCAATCCACGGTTGAAACGGTTATGAATGCCTATGAGGTCAATATCATGATCCATGGTCATACACATAGGCCGGCGATCCATAATTTTCAGTCTCAAGGGCAAAAAAAGTGGCGAATCGTGCTCGGCGACTGGCACGATTCGCCCAGTTTTATGGTGATTAAAGACGGCATCTTCCGATTGGTGGATTCCCGCTTGGAGCCCGGTCAGCTAACGCTTAATTTGTCAGCTTAGCGTTCTCATCAAGAATTTCCCGCAACCGTTTGGGCGGCACATAACCGGGTAGCATCTGACCATTTTGCAAAAATAACGCTGGCGTGCCTTCAACACCCAGCCGCTGGCCGGTTTCAAAATGCGCGATCACGGGGTTGTCTTTGCAGACTTCAGCATCTTTTAGTTCACGCTCAGCTTTGGCATCGGTCATCGCCTGCTGGGGATCTTTAGCACACCAGACTTCTACGAGCTTTTTAGCTGATTCCGATTCGACACCAGCGCGGGGAAATGCCATATAACGGATGCCGATCCCCAATTCATTGTATTCCTCAATTTCTTGATGCAACTTACGACAGTAAGCACAATCGACATCGGTAAAGACCGTCAGCATGTAGTCGGTTTTTTCAGGTGCGAAGATAATTAAATCTTCCGTATTTTGACGGCTGAGAATATCGCTTTTAATGCCAAGCTCACGTTTTTGGGTCAGATTTTCGCGATTTTCCAAAGACAAAACATCACCCTGAATAAGATATTTACCATCTGATGTGAAGTAATAGATACGATCACTGATGACCGCTTCAAATAAGCCACTTTCACCAAGCTCGGTCAGTGACTGCAGCTGAATATCTGGCATTGCTTCTTGCAAGTCTGCACGCAATGATTTAGCCGCCTCCGATCCTTCAGGTTTGGTCGCATCAGATCCTTTCGCAGTCTCTTCCGCACAAGCGTTGCCAAAAGCCACTATCAGCATGGCCAAAAAAACAGTCCGGATAAATTTCATTCAGGTTTCTCTTAATCGCGAAAATTATTAAATTGCAGTGGCATCTCGATACTATCTTCGGCACGCAACATGGCGATGATCTGTTGCAGCTCATCGCGTTTTTTGCCGGTCACCCGCACACTTTCACCCTGCACGGCAGCCTGGACTTTTATTTTGCTGTCTTTAATGAGTTTGACAACTTTACGACTGACGTCTTTATCCAAACCTTCCCGGATGATGACATCCTGTTTGCGAAGTTTGCCGTCACCTTTGGGATCTTTAATTTCCAGACACTTCACATCAATACTGCGTTTGGCTAATTTAAGTCGCAAAATATCCAGCAATTGTTCCAATTGAAAATCGCTGTCGGCAAACAATGTTAGTACTTTTTCAGACTGCTCGACACGTGCCTCGGTTCCGCGAAAATCAAAGCGCGTTGTAAGTTCACGATTGGCCTGATCGACCGCATTGGTCAGTTCATGTTTGTCTATTTCAGAGACAATATCAAAAGAAGGCATTGCCGCTCCTAATACTAAAGAAATGTGGCGAGAGTTTAGCACGGCTTTGAACCGCTGGCAGTTCATCCCCGTGGATGAAACTTGCTGTGCAGACTTTGTAGACGCGCTTTGGCGATATGGGTGTAAATTTGTGTAGTCGATAAGTCACTATGACCAAGCAGCAATTGGACCACCCGTAGATCTGCGCCATGATTCAATAAGTGGGTGGCAAAAGCATGCCGAAGAGTATGAGGTGACAGCGGTTTATCAATACTTGCCTGCGCCGCGTAGCGTTTAATAATGTGCCAGAATGCCTGACGGGTCATGGCCGCGCCGCGCCGGGTCGGAAATAAATCTTCGGTCGCATGGCCATAAATTAGCTGCGGCCGGCTTTCCAGCAAGTATTGTTGGCAATAATCCAATGCGGTTTCCCCTAATGGCACCAGCCGTTCTTTATTGCCTTTACCGACCACCCTGATTAATCCCTGGCGCATATTAAGCTGCTCAAGTTTCAACCCCACCAGTTCTGAGACCCGTAAACCCGTAGCATAGAGCACTTCCAGCATGGTACGGTCACGCAGTCCTAGCATGGCAAAGGTGTCGGGCTGCGCCAATAAATCTTCAACATCCTGTTCTGATAACGTATCGGGTAGATGTTTGCTCAACCTAGGAGATTCGAGCATCGCAGTGGGATCTGATTCTCGCAGTCCCTCGCGACATAAATAGCGGTAATAGCGTCTTAAACTGGAAATCAATCGGGCATCGCTGGTTTTTTTACGACCATCACGCAGCCGTGTGACCAGATAGGCTTCAATATGTTGCCGCTCGGCGCTGGGCAGCGCAGTATCTTTTTTTTGCAGCCAGGCAGCAAACGCCATTAAATCCCGTTGATAGGCAACAACCGTATTTTTGCTTAAACCCGATTCCAACCAAAGACTATCCAGAAATGGCTGTAAGTAGGCTGGCATAGGCGGTTTTTCAGCTGACTCAATTTTAGTCATCGGGAAATTCTAGCAGCTTCACGAGTTGTCATTAGCAATTCAATTTCAGGCAAAAAAAAGGACCACCGAAGCAGTCCTTGATTTTGCATATCGCTTGGCGATTACAATTTTTCTTTGATACGTGCTGCTTTACCAGTCAAGTCACGCAAATAGTAAAGTTTGGCACGACGCACATCACCGCGGCGTTTCACTTCAACACTGGCAATGGCCGGGCTGTGTGTTTGGAAAACACGCTCAACACCAACGCCGCTGGACATTTTGCGGACAGTAAATGCCGAGTGCAGACCACGGTTACGTTTTGCGATAACCAGACCTTCAAAAGCCTGTTCACGCTCACGATCGCCTTCTTTGATCTTAACTTTTACGACGACGGTATCACCAGCAGCAAATGCCGGAATATCGCTTCTCAATTGTTCAGCATTAAGCTGTTCGATAATGTTGCTCATTGTTGTCTCCCCACTAATCCTAATCCTGCCCGCGCTCGGCAATAAATTCTTCCAATAAGGCTGCCTGTTCTTTATCCAGCGTTTTCGCTGTCAATAAATCAGGTCGCCGCAACCATGTTCGTCCTAAAGACTGTTTTAGGCGCCACTTACGTATTGCCTCGTGATCCCCGCCTAATAAAACCGGGGGAACCGTGTCACCTTCTAACTGTTCAGGCCGCGTGTAGTGCGGATGATCCAGCAAGCCATCCATAAATGAATCTTGCTCTGCAGACTCCGCATCACCCAAAACCCCGGGCAGTAATCTTGCTATGCCATCAATCATGACCATGGCTGGTAATTCACCGCCGCTGAGCACATAGTCACCTATCGACCATTCCTCATCGACTTGCTGTTTTATCAGCCGCTCGTCTATGCCCTCATAACGACCGGCCAGCAAAATTAAACTTTTTTGCTGCGCCAGTTCACCGAGCCCAACCTGTGTCAGCGGTTTACCTTGCGGTGACAAGTAAATGACTTTACTGTCCTCGCCAAATAATGTTCTGGCATCACTGATTGCCGCCAATAATGGGGCGACTTTCATAACCATGCCAGGGCCACCGCCATAAGGCCGGTCGTCAACAGTACGATGCTTATCCTCGGTAAAATCCCGAGGATTCCAAACCGTTACTTGCAAACGTCCGTTTTTAACCGCCCTGCCAGTCACACCAAAATCAGTGACCGCTTTAAACATTTCCGGAAACAATGAAATCACCCCAAGGTGCATTTCATCGACTCACAAATAATCTGATTGCCAATCAACCCGGATCTGCTGTTTAGTCAAATCCACGTTAAGGACAAATTTTTCCATGACAAACGGTATCAAATGTTGCGCTTCGCTTCCTTCTTGCATGACCACCAGCACATCATTAGCACCGGTCTCCAGCAGATGATCGACTTTGCCTAACACCTCATCATCCGTATTAATCACGGTCAGGCCAATTAAATCAGCCCAATAAAACTCATCTTCATCAGCAGCTTGTAATTGTTCACGACGAATCGCCAACTCACCACCAATCAGTGGTAATGCCTGATCGCGATCAGTAACATTTTTTATGCTCATGACCACGGCCTTGCCTTGCAATTGACCGCCACTGATATTGATTTCCAACCATTGCCCCTGACGTTTCAGAAATAATGGTTTGTAACTCAAAATATTGTCGCGTGGGTCAGTGTAAGAAAACACTTTCACGCTGCCCCGGACACCAAACACACCGGAGATTTTACCTACCGGGATAAATTCGCTGGCTTCAGCCATAACGAAACACTCCGGTAAAAACTTAAGCTGCTTTACGCGCTACTTTAATTAATTGTGCAACACGCTCAGAAGTCTGTGCACCTTTGCTGACCCAATGATCAACGCGGTCCAGATCTAAACGTAAAGATTCTTCCTGGCCTTTGGCAATCGGGTTAAAAAAGCCGATACGCTCAATGTAGCTACCATCACGCTTGTTACGTGAATCAGTGACTACGATGCCGTAGAAAGGACGCTTTTTCGCGCCGCTGCGAGTCATTCGAATTGTTACCATAAACCTGCCCGTTCAAAATCGGATGGAAAATATTGTTATTTTACGCACTTATGCTGCTTTTGCAAAGCGCTATATGCGTCTGATTTAGAAGGGCATGCCACCGCCGCCCATCGGCAGTTTGCCGCCAAGGCCGCGCATCATTTTCGCCATGCCACCTTTCTGCCCCATTTTCTTCATCATTTTTTGCATTTGAGCAAACTGTTTCAGTAACCGGTTCACATCCTGAATCTGGGTGCCAGAGCCTGCAGCAATGCGCTTTTTGCGTGAGCCTTTGATGATTTCCGGACGCCGTTTCTCTTTCGGCGTCATGGAGTCAATCATCGCTTCCATTTTGCGTAGTTCTTTATCGTTGGCCTGATTTTTAACAGCCTCAGGGATTTGCCCCATACCCGGTAACTTATCCATCAAGGCGCCAATGCCACCCATCTTGCCCATCTGCCGCAGCTGATCACGAAAATCTTCCAGGTCGAAACCTTTACCGGTTTTCAGTTTGCCGGCGAGTTTTTCGGCAGCACCGACATCCATTTTGCGCTGCGCTTCTTCAACCAGTGACAGGACATCGCCCATGCCCAGAATACGAGATACCAGGCGGTCCGGATGAAACGGTTCCAATGCTGTGGTTTTTTCACCGACACCGAGAAATTTGATTGGCTTGCCGGTGATGTGCCGAATTGATAAGGCAGCACCACCACGGGCATCACCGTCAGTTTTAGTCAGAATCACACCGGTCAGTGGCAAAGCTTCGTTAAAAGCCTGCGCGGTATTGGCGGCATCCTGACCGGTCATGCTATCAACGGTGAATAAAGTTTCTGCAGGATTGATTGCTGCGTGAATAGCTTTGATCTCGCTCATCATGTCAGCATCAATGTGCAGACGACCGGCGGTATCGACAATCAACACATCGGCATATTCTTTTTTGGCTTGGGCCAGTGCGTTTTGCGCAATAACAACCGGATCTTGTCCAGCTTCACTGGGGAAGAATTTGGCTTCAACTTCGCTGGCTAATGTTTTTAGCTGTTGAATTGCTGCCGGCCGGTAAACGTCGGCACTGGCAACCATAACGGTTTTTTTATGGCGTTCTTTTAAAAATCGGGCCAGCTTTGCAACACTGGTGGTTTTACCAGCGCCCTGCAAACCGGCCATTAAAATCACTACTGGCGGCTGATGATTTAAATCCAGACCATCATTCGCCTCGCCCATGACGGCGGTCAGTTCATCATTTACAATTTTAATAAAAGCCTGACCGGGTGTCAGGCTGCGCAACACATCCTGACCCAAAGCACGTTCTTTAACTTTACTGATGAATTCCCGAACCACCGGCAAAGCCACATCCGCTTCCAGCAGCGCCATACGCACTTCACGTAACGTGTCTTTAACATTGTCTTCGGTAATACGGCCCTGGCCGCGCAGCTTTTGTAGCGTACCGCTGAGCCGGTCACTTAAACTATCAAACATATTTTTTCCCGTGAAAACGGTTGATTGGCTTTAAAAAATAATTACCGCAGATTATACCTGATTGGTATCACCATCCTTGAAACATCGTTTATGATGCAGGTTGAATTTCTCTGCTATGTCGGAATAAAGGATTACCCTCAATGGCCATTGCCAACGCTTTAGCCTTTCTGCTGTACCTCTGCTGTAGTGTCATTTTAATTCGTGGCTTTGTAAAACGTGATAACACTCGGCCGGTAAAAAGTCTGCCAATAGGCATTTTGACGGTACTGGCTTTGGTTTTTCATGCCGCCCATTTGTTTTTTATCATGCAAGCGGCCGGAGGCTGGGATCTGAGCCTGATGACCATGTTGTCACTGGCCGCCTGGATCATGGCTTTTATAGCCTTTATCGGTGGTTTCCGGTGGCCTGACTCTCCACCGGGAATTGTCATTTATCCGCTGGTTGCTTTAATTTTAATGATGGTTTTTGAAGTGCCATCGCCCAGTAATAAGCAGCTTCAGGATCCGGCGCTGGAATGGCATATTTTGCTGTCTATTGCAGCCTATAGTCTGCTGATGCTGGCAGCCATTCAAGCGATTGTTTTAGCCATACAGGAAAAACAATTGCGTCAGCATCATGCGGGGGGCCTGCTGCGAAAACTCCCGCCCATGCAGACGCTTGAACGTGGGTTATTCCAACTGATTATCAGCGGCTTCTCGCTGCTGACTTTGGGGCTGATTACCGGCTTTGTTTTTGTCGAAAACTTCTGGGCACAACATCTAGCGCATAAGACCATTCTATCTATCATCGCCTGGGGCGTTTTTGCCTGTTTATTGTGGGGTCGCCGTCAACATGGTTGGCGAGGCCAAACCGCAGTGCGCTGGACCTTGGCAGGTTTCGGCTTTTTATTGTTGGCTTATGTCGGCAGTAAAATTGTTCTTGAATATATTTTGCAGGTTAATTGATAGTGCTGGAAGAAACATCATTATTACTCTTATTCATCATCTTGTTTTTTTTGCTGATGATGTCGGCTTTTTTTTCCAGCTCCGAAACGGCATTAATGTCCTTGAATCGTTACCGGATGCGTCATCTTGCACAACAAGGTCATCGCGGTGCATTAATTGCTGAATCATTGCTGGCAAGGCCAGATCGGCTGATCGGCTTAATTCTGCTCGGTAATAACTTTGTTAATATTTCCGCGTCTTCCATTGCCACCATTATCGGTCTTAAATTGCTTGGTGAGAATGGCATCCTGGTCGCGACACTTGTACTGACATTGATTGTGTTGTTATTTGCCGAGGTCATGCCAAAAACTATGGCGGCCCTCCATCCTGAGCGTGTTGCCTATCCAGCCAGCTTTATTCTCAAACCACTGCTATGGATTTTGTATCCACTGGTTTGGATCATTAGTTTAATCACCCGCTGGCTTTTGGGTTTAATGGGCGTTTCAGCTGAAGATGCCAAATCTACAGCCATTAACGTTGAGGAATTAAAAGTAGCCTTAATGGAAGCCGGCAGCATGATCCCGCGCAGCCATAAGGATATGTTGATGAGCATTCTGGAGCTGGAGCAAATCACTGTTAACGATGTCATGGTGCCGCGTAATGAAATCGAAGGCATAGATATCAATATGCCGTTTAATGACATTATCAAGCAACTGTCGCATTGCGGTTATACCCGACTGCCGGTTTATCAGGACTCGATGGATAATATTGTCGGTATACTGCATGTCCGCAAAGCCTTAAATCTGCTCACCCAAGACAACCTCAACGCGCAAACGCTAAACAATATTGTCAAAAAAGCCTATTTTGTCCCGGAAGGCACCTCATTAAATACGCAGCTGATTCAGTTTCAACGTAACTTACGCCGTACCGGTCTGGTGGTTGATGAATATGGTGATTTACTAGGGCTGATTACTCTTGAGGATATTTTCCAGGAAATTGTCGGCGAATTTACTGCCAGTACCATTGATGATGATAAGGATATCCATCCACAGCCAGACGGTAGTTTTCTGATTAACGGTACTGCCACCATCCGGGAAATTAACCGTAATAATCAATGGCACTTGCCAACCGATGGCCCCAAAACAATTAATGGTCTGGTACTGGAAATGCTGGAAAGCATTCCGGATCCGGGCGTCAGCCTCCGGGTTGAAGATTACGTTATAGAGGTCATTCAAACGGCCGACAACATCATTAAAACAGTACGAATCCGGAGTATCGAAACCGAAATAATTGAGGCTGACTCAGAAAGCGTCTGACTATGTCATTACGAATCAAAGCCTGCGGTCTTAATGAAATTGATAAAAGCTCGCTTAAATCGATGCTAAATCTGGCCGCTGATTTGCTGAGTCACCCTTGGGTGTTAAGCGATGACACGCAGGCAGAGCTGAAAGTCTATTGTTTTGATTACCCGGAAGGCCTTAATGCCTGGCAACAGCGCGAAGATAATGGCCTCAGCGCTTTATTAACCAGTCACGGTAATGTCACTGAAGCCGTCGATATAATTATCAAAAAACCACTTCGCACTGCCAACTTTTCTGAAGCGCTAAATCTGATTGATGATCAAATTCGCGGCCCGAAACCGCAAAAAATCATACCATCAGCAGCTATGCCAGCAGTCAGGTCCTCTAAACCGGAAAAACCCTCAAAACTGATTGATTGGGCTGCAAAGTTAAATCAACAATTATTGGCACGCCGTAAAACAGCGAGCGATTTGCCACCACTAAATGTAAAACTACCGAGCTTTGCCCCCGGTAAAAAGACCGACACTTTTACCGATACGGTGCTGCTGGCCACTTGGCTGCAACAATTACCAGCCGATCCACATCAAAAAATCAGTACGCTGCTCAGTCATTTACAAGCACTGAGTGAAATCAGTTTAAGCGCGCAAAAAAAACTGCCGTTGCTCGATGAGTACAAACAGACGCTGAATAAAATGG
>JAWWAG010000053.1:0-13112 GCA_033721795.1 Methylophaga sp.
AACTCCATCAGGCATTATCGGTAACGTCAACACTTACAAACATGATGGCAAACAATATGTTTCTATCCTGTCTGGTGTAGGTGGTTGGGCTGGTATCGGTATGGCTATCCCAAGCTTGGAAAACGACACAGATGGTCTGGGCGCAGTTGGTGCATATCGTGCACTGTCTAGCTGGACTAACCTGGGTGGTGTTCTGAGCGTATTTAGCCTGTAAGACCACACGTATATTGTTTTACTAAATATACGGTAGTTAGATAAAAAGACCCGGTGTCGCAAGACACCGGGTTTTTTTTTGAAACCGAAACGGTTAACGTGTTGTCAGATCATTACCTAATCAATAACAAAGGACGAGAGAATGAAGAAACTACAGCAATGGACAATTTTATTATCAGGGCTAACGCTGGGGGCGATGACCACCACCGTTGCTGCTGAAGACCTCAAACCATTTCCGGGCCAGGATGTTTTAAAGGTCTGCGCCGATAAAAATAATATGCCGTATTCAAACGACAAACTGGAAGGCTTTGATAACAAAATTGCTGAAATGCTGGGGGAAGAGTTGGGTATTCCGGTTGAATATTACTGGTTCCCACAACGTATTGGTTTCGCGCGCAACACACTGAAAAAAGAAAGCCCGGATGGCGGTTATATGTGTGATGTTGCATTCAGCATGCCGGTCATGACTGATTTTGTTAAACCAACTAATGGCTATTACAAATCTATCGAAGCCATTGCTTATCGCAGCGGTGAAGGCTACGAGATTAATAAACTGTCCGATTTAAAAGAAGTTGATGCCAAGCATGGCCCAATAAAAATTGGTTTGTTTGATCGTGCCTTAACTACGAAACAAATTCTGGATATGGGCCTTGGTGATCGTGTGCATTATTATCAAATGATGACCGGTGACGTTAATACCAATGCCGGCCGTATCATTGATGATTTGGCTGCCGGTAAAGTCGATGTTGTACCAATGTGGGGACCGATTGCGGGTTACTATGCCAGCATTCAGGATGTTGATATTACCGTGCAACCATTAAACGAATTAGGCCAGTTACACGTTTTCGAATTTGGCATGGGCACCCGTTATGGTGAACCACAATGGACAGCATTGCTCAACAAATTCATCGAAAAACGCAAAGATGATATAGACGCGGTCATGGCTGAATATAATCTGCCATCATTGGAAAATGTAAGTCCTACACCAGCTAAAAAAGTACGCAAAGATGACGATGATGATTGATTAACTATCTCATTAATTAAATTAAGTCTTAAATTTGGGGCGACTGCTTATAAAGTAGTCGCCTCAATTATTTCCCGAAGATTCATATTAATTTTTTTGGCAAATTGTTGTTGTGCATCGCTGCCTGCGTTTTCGTCCATTAAGCGCGTACTGACAATAACACCTGCTTCTGTCTCCCTAACGGCTATATTGCACGGCATATCATTAATTAAATCATCATTTATCAGCATCATTTGCTGGGCATAGGTAATATTGCAAAAGCTGACGATAGTCGACAGTGGAAAATTGGTTTCCCCCCGATCTCTGACTGCCTGACCGATATCGCTGCGATGAATTATCCGGTAATTAAATTCAGAAATCGCAATATCAAGACTTTGCATCGTTTCTGCAAAATTGTAAGGACTGACTGCCTGAAAATGGCGATCCTGCTGCACAGGCCGACAAGCCAGTATTGAACTCAACAGAGCGAAACAGAGCAATGGAATCTTTAGGCGCATAAGAATAGTCATAGAGTGGATGCTGTATTTTCGTTAAACTAACAGCTCACAGAATAACATCAATTAAATTCGAGAGAAGTAGGGGGAAGGTGTGAGAAAAACAGGTTACACAATGATATGGGCGTTTTGCTTAACGCTGCTTAGCGGCGCGGCATTTGCCATTCCAGGCTATTCGGAAATCAATAACGAATTATTCGATAAGTCTCATCTCAAAAACATCAATGAACCGGCAAAACTGACATACCAATATAAGAAAGTCAGTTATACCGATGGTAATCGTGAAGATACTGTTGAAATGATGGTTGATAATATCCGGAACACGGGCCGTCGTGATATAGATTTTGTGTTCTTCACTGGTGAACATAATCGGCCCTATCAAGCCATGGACGATCAGCGTGGTAATGGCGTATTTGTTTATTTCTTAGAATTTGATATTCATGAAATGGAACGGTTAACGGGCGGTGACTGGCGCTATTTCCAGCGTAAGATTCGCTGGGCAATGGCCGACGGCGCTGATAAGAAACAAGTAAAAGTGGATTATAACGGCAAACAAGTCGACGCGACGCAATACACGATTCAGCCCTACATCGATGATCCAAAAAATAGCCGGTATAAATTGTACGCAGGCAAATACTATATGTTTACTTTGTCTGAAGATATCCCGGGTGAGATTTATCAAATCAAAACTATCGTTCCGGATGGAACTACCTGGCAAGAAGGGCAGCCAGCATTGATTGAGGAATCAATTACGTTTGCCGGTTATGAGCAACGGTAATTTCCAATCATAATAATGGAAAACGGGCTTAACGGCCCGTTTTTTTGTTTTGCCTTTGAAAATACCAGGACCGGTTAATTTAAAGCTCCGACTATCCTGAATATCAAGCCTGCTGGATAATCTTGAACTTAACATACTAGCTTACTCTAGTGAGCAAATGAAAAAACGACTGGTAAATTATTTAACGATTTTCAGGCTCGGTTTACCACTGCTGGGAACGGGTTTAGGTGTATTTGGTTCTGGCGGCGAGTTGTCTTCGGGAAAGAACATGCCTTCATTGTTTTCTTTGCCGTAAATGGCATGTACAGCAGCGATCGGAATGAACAAATCCATGGCTTTGCCGGAGAAACGTGCCGAAAAGCTGATCCAGCTATTATCCATTTGTAATTGATTGATGGCATCAGGTGCCAGATTTAATACAATTCGATTATCCTTGACGTATTCGGTAGGCACCGTCACGCCGTCAACCATCGTATTAACCAATAAATAAGGTGTGCAATTATTATCTAAGAGCCATTCATAAATAGCCCGGATAAGGTAGGGTTTTTGCGGTGTCATGCTACTCATGGATGCATGCCTTTTTCTGCTGCGGTCAAACTAGCAATAAATGCTGGTCTGGCAAATAAACGTTTTGCATAGCGATCTACTGCTACGGCTGATGCCGGCAGCTTAACGCCTAAAGCCGGTAAACGCCACAAAAAAGGCACTAAAAAACAATCCAATAAACTTAGCTGCTGGCCATAAGCAAATTCACTTTCGGCAAGCAGCGGTGCCATTACAGTAATATCTTCCTGTAGCGTACGCCGGGCTTTACTGGCACCACGACCTTGTAACTGTGATATCAACGGGTGCCAGTTCTGAAAAAGCTGCGAGAGCATCAGCCGCAACCGCGCACGTTCGCCCGGAGACGCTGGCATTAACGCCGGATGTGGATAACGTTCATCCAGATATTCCAGCAAGATACAAGCATCGTACAATGCAACATCCCGATCAATTAATGTCGGACCACTGCCATTTGGGTTAATGGTAGCCAGAAACTCAGGCCACTCACCCGAGTTTAAATTGACCAGCTTGTAGTCAACGCCTTTTTCGGCGAGCGTGAAACGGATTTGCTGGCCGAAAGGACAATCTATATCGCTATAGAGGGTAAGTTGTGACCGGCGTTCGGGATTATCCAACATGGCAGATTAAGGTGCCGGCTGTACAAAACATACAGCCGGTTGGAGTGATTTAATGGACATCTTTCCAATATGCTTTTTTCAATGCCAGCGCAATGACAAAGAATAAAGCCAGATACAACAATACCCATTTGCCCAATGCCAGGCGTTGTAATTTAGAAGGCTCGCTGATGTAAGCCAGGAAATTGACTAAATCACCTACATATTCATCATATTGATGCGGTGTTAACTCGCCTTCACGAACCACCGTCATTTCACCTGTTTCCAGATCTTTTTCAAGAAATCCCTGCTGTTCCCACAGAACATGTGGCATGCTGGCATTGACCAAAAATGGATTATTGGTGCCCATTGGCCGGGTGTCATCCAGATAAAAATGACGCAAATAGCTGTAAAGCCAGTCAGTGCCACGGGCCCTAGCAATGACTGACAGATCGGGTGGTGTGACCCCAAACCATTTCTTTGCATCTTCAGGACGCATGGCGACGTCCATGGTGTTACCAATTTTGTCTGTGGTGAACATCAGATTCTCAATAACCAATTCTTCACTGATACCCAGATCTTTGGCCATGCGGTTATAGCGCATTAAAGATGCTGAATGACAGCTCAGACAGTAGTTGGTAAAAATCTGTGCACCACGTTGTAAAGATGCCTGATCTCGTAAATCAACTTCAAAATGATCTAAAGCTACGCCTGATGAGGCGGCCATTAATGGCGCAGAACCCAAGCTTAGCATTGCCATAACTGCGGCTATTATTAACGCTTTCATTGATTTGTCACCCTTTCCGGCACAGCTTTGTCTTTATCAAATTTGGTGTAAATCGGCATTAAGATAAAGAAGGCAAAATAAATGATAGTAAACACCCGTGCCAGCAACGTATATAAGCTGGTAGCAGGCTGTGTGCCCAGATAGCCGAGCGCCACGAAACTAATCACAAACAGAAGTAGTGCTGTGCGGAAATAAGGTCCCCGATACCTCACTGAACGAACTTTACTGCGATCCAGCCAGGGCAATAAAAACAGCACAACGATTGCCAGTCCCATTGCGACGACGCCGAATAACTTATCCGGCACAGCGCGTAAGATGGCATAAAACGGTGTGAAGTACCAAAGCGGCACAATATGCTCAGGTGTTTTCAGCGGATCGGCAGGGACAAAGTTATCTTTCTCCAAGAACCAGCCACCGCCTTCCGGGGCATAAAATAATACCAGCGCAAAAATAAACAAGAAGCCCACCACACCGACTAAATCTTTGACGGTGTAATAAGGATGGAATGGAATGCCATCTACTGGCTTGCCATTAGCATCTTTATTTTTCTTAATTTCGACACCATCCGGATTGTTGGAACCCACTTCATGCAGCGCCAAAATATGCATCACAACCAAGCCCAGCAATACAACGGGTAAAGCGATGACATGGAAAGCAAAGAAACGGTTTAAGGTCGCATCGGCGACGACAAAGTCACCGCGAATCCATAAAGCCAATTGTTCACCAACTACAGGAATTGCGCCAAACAGTGAAATTATGACCTGCGCGCCCCAGTACGACATCTGTCCCCAGGGCAGTAAATAACCCATAAAGGCTTCAGCCATCAGCACGACATAAAGCAGCATGCCAAAAATCCACAGCAGTTCACGCGGCTGTTTATACGAGCCATACATCAGCCCGCGGAACATGTGCAGATATATCACCACAAAAAATGCGGAGGCACCGGTTGAGTGCAAATACCGAATCAGCCAACCCCATTCAACATCACGCATGATGTATTCAACAGAAGCAAATGCGAGCTCTGCATCGGGTTTGTAATTCATTGTCAGAAAAATGCCGGTAATAATTTGCATTACCAGAATCAGAAGGGCCAGCGAACCGAAGTAATACCAGAAGTTAAAATTTTTCGGTGCGTAATATTCTGAGATGTGTTCCTTCCACATTTTGGTGGCAGGAAAGCGAGCATCAACCCAATCCATAATCTTAGACATCAGGCGGCTCCTTTAGCTGTTTCACCGATAACCACGGTATTGTCACCCTGAAAATGGTATTGAGGCACTTCTAAATTGATTGGTGCAGGAACACCGGCATAAACACGGCCAGCCAAATCGAATTTCGAGCCATGGCACGGGCAGAAAAAGCCACCTTTCCATTCCGCACCTAAGTCTTCAGGTGACAGTTCCGGCCGATATGTTGGAGAACAACCTAAATGCGTACAAATCCCGACCAAGACCATAACTTCATCACGAATTGAACGTGTTTCATTTTGTGCATATTCTGGTTGCTGTGATTCAACTGTGCTCTTGGGATCACGGAGTTCATCTGTTAGCGTTGGCAAAGCTTCCAGAACTTCTGGGCTACGACGATAAATCCATACTGGTTTACCACGCCATTCGACAGTTAATAACTGGCCAACTTCAAGCTGACTGATATCGACTAAAACCGGCGCACCGGCTGCCTCTGCTTTGGCGCTCGGTGCAACCGAGGCGACAAAAGGTATGGCAACGGCAATAGCGCCAGCACCACCGACAACACTGGCAGCAGCTGTCAGAAAGCGCCTTTTGCCGGTATCTATGCTGTTACTCATCAGATGAGATCCCCTAACATTCGTTGATAGAGCTCGCTAAAAGTGGTTTCTCAATTACCACTTCCGAGCAATTAAACCCTTGAATTTTAGCATAGACAGCTAGTGTTTGGATCAAAAAAGCCCGCTAAAAAGCGGGCTTCTTCGGTTCAACTAAAAAAACTTATTTAGTTGCTTGTTGTACTTTCTTGACCAAACGTTTCAGAGCACCTTTTGGTTTAGAGTCAACAATTGCTTGCAGGTTTGTTGGCTCACCAACGATGATTGCGCCACCCATGCCGGCACCCCAATGCGGGTCACATTTGTAAAGGTAAACACCTTCAACAGTCAGTGGGTCAGTGGTGAAGTTATCACCCATTTGTGACATGAAACCTTGAGCACCGTCTGGAATGTATTGTTTTTCGCCATCAGCATCGGTAAAGGTTGTATTAACCAAATGACCACTCATTTTCGTCCAAGTCACTTGATCGCCTGGCTGAGCTTTAACAACCAATGGATCAAATGAAGTCAATGAAGCTTGCACTTGATGCGTTTCAGCCATAGCAGCAGCTGAGAACAGCGTTGAAGCACCAATCAAGGCAGCAGTAATAGTTTTGCCAAATTTCATAATTTGTTCCTCTCAGTTTTTCATAAAGGTTTTGCTTTTATTTGCAGACTCAATCTTACACAAGCAAACTGAACAATGACTGAACAACTGTCATTTTTTTGTAATTTAATTTTGGTTTATCGCTAATACCAAAGGCGGCAAGTCTACCCCGACTTAAATTGGCCTGTCCAAGAATTTCTGACAAATAATAAAATTTTGAAAGCGTCTTTATGGTTATAAATCAAATAGCTCACCTGCTTGAGGACGTTGCTGTTGTATGTGCCACATCGCGGCATAATGACCTTGCTTAGCCAATAATGTCTGATGATTTCCCCGTTCGATAATATGACCTTTATCCATCACCAGAATCAGATCAGCATCAATGATGGTTGATAAGCGATGGGCAATAACCAGCGTAGTTTTATTATGGCTGAGTTGTTGTAATTGCTGATTAATGGCTTGTTCGGCATGACTATCCAATGCTGAGGTGGCTTCATCAAATACCAGAATCCGCGGATTCTTAAGCAAGGTACGAGCAATCGCGACCCGTTGCTTTTCTCCGCCGGATAGTTTCAGTCCACGCTCGCCAACCAGTGTCTGATAGCCATCGGGTAATTCACTGATAAATTCATGCATATGTGCTTGTCGGGCGGCTTTAAATATCGCCTCTTGAGAAGCATCGGGCTGACCATAGCGAATATTGTGCAGCAGACTTTCGTTGAACAAAACCGTATCTTGCGGTACCACGCCGATTTGCTGACGCAAACTGTGTTGATCGACTTCGCGGAGATCATGGTCGTCAATAAAAATGTGTCCGCGTTGGGGATCGTAAAAACGGAATAACAAACGCACCAGGGTCGATTTGCCACTCCCACTGGCGCCGACCACAGCTACTTTATGACCAGCAGGAATTTCAAAACTGATGTCATGCAAAATTGGCCGGTTGTTTTCATAAGCAAAACTGACATGATCAAAGCGAATATGGCCATTATCAGCAGTGAGCTGTTTGGCATCCGGGTGATCCTGAATCTCCCTATGCTGGTCCATCAGCGCAAACATCCGTTCCATATCAGCCAAAGAATGGCGGATTTCCCGATAAACAAAACCCAGAAACCCCAGCGGCAAATAGAGCTGCAGTAAATAAGCATTGACCAGCACCAGATCACCGAGTGTTAACTCACCATCCACCACACCCTGTCCAGCGAGTAACATTAACAACGTCAGACCCACTGCAATAATCAGCCCTTGACCGATATTCATGACCGAAATCGACGTCTGATTTTTGATTGCTGAGCGTTCCCAGTCAGCCAGTTTCAAATCATAACGATTGGCTTCATATGCTTCATTATTAAAGTATTTAACCGTTTCATAATTTAGCAGGCTGTCGATTGCCTGATTATTGGCTTCGGAGTCCTTATCATTCATCGCCCGCCGGTAGCGCATGCGCCACTCAGTAATGGCTAATGTGTAGGCAATAAATAAAATGATGGTGCCGGTGGTGATCAGTGCAAAAATCGGATCGTAGTAAAGCAACAAAATGACCGTTACCATTACAATTTCCACCAAAGTCGGCAGAATATTGAAGATCATAAAATTGAGCAGAAAGCTGATACCGCGGCTGCCGCGTTCAATATCGCGGGAAATACCGCCGGTTTGTCGTTGCAGATGAAAGCGCAACGACAATTTGTGTAAATGCTGAAATACCTGACCGGCAATACGACGGATAGCGTGATAAATCACTTTCGCAAACAGTGCGTCGCGCAACTCCCCGAATAAACTGCTGGCGAGCCGTAACAACCCGTAAGCAACCAACAACATTACCGGTAAATAAATGATGTCTTGCTGCTGTGGATCCAGCGCATCGATCGCGCCTTTCAGCGCCAACGGCACACCGACATTGGCAACTTTTGCCAGTAGCAGCAAAGCCAACGCGATAGCGACGCGGCCTTTAAATTGCCATAAGTACGGCAATAAACTGCGGATGGCCCGCCAGTCCCGATGATTTTTCATAAGGGTAGTTTACTGTATTGTCGGAATGACCGCGAAAGGCTAGGACGAAAACACTGTTTTTTGGTTATAATCAGTGAGTTCTACTCTTGAAACCGGACGCACAGCGCCCTATATCAGATGACGCAATGATATTTTTGCCTGTTGGAGATTGACCATGCCCTTTTATGAATACCGTTGTGACAGCTGTGGCCACGATTTCGAGGCATTACAGAAAATCAGTGATGAACCCTTAAAACATTGCCCGGCCTGCGATAAACCAGAACTGCGCAAATTGATTTCTGCCGCAGGGTTTCGTCTTAAAGGTGATGGCTGGTACGAAACCGACTTTAAATCCGGCAGCAAGCGCAACCTAGCAGATTCTGCCGGCAGTTCGGAAAGTAGCAGTGCGCCCGCTGCCTGAGCCTGAAGCTGTGCTGATGATAAGACCCGGTTTTACAATCATTAGTTAAAATTGTTATCAGAATTGTGCCGTCCGGTCAGGGCGGCTTTTGTTTTTTATTAATTTGAAAGTGTTGGAACCATTATGCGTAGCCATTATTGCGGTGAGGTAAACGAAACTTTAGCGGGACAAACGGTCACCCTTGCCGGCTGGATGCACCGTCGTCGCGATCATGGTGGCGTTATTTTTATCGACTTACGGGACCGCGAAGGTCTGGTACAAGTCGTTTGTAATCCTGAAGATGCCGAAAGCTTTGCTGTTGCCGAAAAAGTCCGCAGTGAATATGTCCTGCAAATCGAAGGTTTTGTTCAACCGCGTCCGGCGGGCAGTGAAAATGCCGAGCTGAAAAGCGGCAAAATCGAAATCATTGCCAAATCAGTGCACATTCTGAATAGCGCCGAAACCCCGCCATTTCCGCTGTCTGAGCAAGCCGATGTTAGCGAGGATGTCCGTCTGCGCCATCGTTACATTGATTTGCGCCGGCCTGAAATGCTGCAAAAACTGCGTTTTCGTTCAAAAATTACCCGCCAGTTACGCAATTATCTTGATGATCATGGCTTTATGGACATCGAAACGCCTATCCTGACCAAAGCCACACCGGAAGGCGCACGTGATTACTTAGTGCCAAGCCGTACCCATCAGGGCGAATTTTTTGCGCTGCCGCAATCCCCACAGTTATTTAAACAATTGCTGATGGTTGCGGGTATGGATCGTTATTATCAGGTAGTTCGCTGCTTTCGCGATGAAGACTTGCGAGCTGACCGCCAACCAGAATTCACCCAGTTGGATATCGAAACGTCATTTGTTTCAGAAGAAGTTCTGATGAACATGATGGAAGAGATGATCCGTAAGTTATTTGCCAATGTACTGGAAGAATCGCTGCCGAACCCGTTTCCACGAATGACCTATGCGGACGCTATGGAGCGTTTTGGTAGTGATAAACCGGATCTGCGTATTCCGCTGGAGTTGGTAGAAATCAGCGATTTGATGCAAAACGTCGATTTCAAAGTGTTTTCTACACCGGCTCAAGACCCCAACGGCCGTGTGACCGCGTTACGCGTGCCGGGCGGCAATAGCCTGAGCCGTAAAGAAATTGATGATTACACCAAATATGTCGGTATTTATGGCGCGAAAGGTCTCGCTTACATCAAGATAAATGATTTAGCCGCTGGTCGCGAAGGCCTGCAATCGCCAATCCTGAAATTCCTGCCCGACGAAGTCGTTAATGCCATTATGCAGCGCACTGAAGCGCAAACAGGCGATCTGGTATTCTTTGGTGCTGATAAAGCCAGCGTTGTAAATGAATCTCTGGGCGCTTTACGTGTCAAACTGGGACATGATCTGGATATGGTTGCCCATGGGTGGCAGCCATTATGGGTTGTCGAATTTCCGATGTTTGAATGGGATGACAAAACCCAGCGTTGGTATGCATTGCACCATCCGTTTACCGCGCCGCGTGAAGCGGATCTGGATTTACTTAAAACTGACCCGGGTAAATGTCTGTCCAGAGCCTATGATATGGTACTTAATGGTACGGAGCTCGGCGGTGGTTCAATGCGTATCTTTAAAAATGATGTGCAAAAACAAGTGTTTGAATTACTCGGCATTGGCGCCGAAGAAGCTGAAGAAAAATTTGGTTTCTTGTTACAGGCTTTAAAATTTGGTTGCCCGCCACATGGTGGTTTGGCCTTTGGTCTCGATCGCTTGGCGATGCTCATGACAGGATCCAGCTCAATTCGTGACGTAATGGCGTTTCCAAAAACGCAGTCAGCAGCCTGTTTATTGACTAATGCGCCCAGTCCGGTGAGTGATGAGCAACTGAAAGAACTGAACATCCGTCTACGTAAAGCGCCGGTTGTTGAAAGTTAAAGCAACCCTTTAAGCGGCGGATAAGGAGGACGAGAATGACAACAGAACTGGCAAGCAGTCCGATTCCTTTTGAGGAATATTTTTCGCTGGATGATGCTGAATGTGATCAGCGCATTATCGAAGCCAAGCAGGCGCTGGGGGAAGATCTGGTCATTCTTGGTCATCATTACCAGCGTAATGAGGTCTTCAAACATGCCGATTATTCTGGTGACTCGCTGAAATTATCGCGAAATGCTGCAGCATCTGATGCCAAGTACATTGTATTTTGTGGTGTGCACTTTATGGCCGAAGTCGCTGATATTTTGTCGCGACCGGATCAAGTCGCTATTTTGCCGGATATGGCGGCTGGTTGTTCAATGGCCGATATGGCCAACCGGGTTAACGTTGATCGCGCCTGGCAGGAAATGGCTGAAGTCTTTGATCCCGATGAGTTGGTCACGCCGATTACCTATATTAATTCGGCAGCAGATCTGAAATCGTTTTGTGGCAAGCACGGCGGTATTGTCTGCACTTCAACTAATGCGCCGCATGTGCTGGACTGGGCCTTTAATCAGCGTGAAAAGATCCTGTTTTTTCCGGATCAGCATTTAGGCCGAAATACCGGCTTTAAAATGGGTATTCCGCTGGAAGAAATGGTGGTCTGGGATTTTGACAAACCACTGGGCGGCTTGACGCCGGAAGCACTGAAAAATGCCAAAATGATTCTCTGGAAAGGATTTTGTTCAGTCCACCAGATGTTTCAGCCGGTGCAAATTGATAACTTTTTGGCCAAATATCCGGATACCAAAGTTATCTCACATCCAGAATGCAGCTTTGAAGTCTGCCAGAAATCCGATTATGTCGGTTCTACCGAATATATCGTTCGCACCATTGCTGACAGTGAACCCGGAACACGCTGGCTGGTTGGTACTGAACTGAATCTGGTGAACCGGCTGCATGAGCAGTTTGAGTCGCAGGGTAAATCGGTGCACTTTATGTCGCCGACTGTCTGTATGTGTTCAACCATGTTCCGCGTTGATCCTCAGCATTTAGCATGGGTGCTGGAAAATCTGGTCGAAGGTCATGTGGTTAATCAGGTGTCAGTCGATGACGTCACTGCCGCACAGGCTAAACTGGCGCTGCAACGAATGCTGGATTTGCCAATTTAAGCTTTCTGGAGCGGATAATGGACGCTAAACAAGCCAATATTGATAAGTACTATCAGATCCGCCCGGAAGAATTACCATTATGCTGCCCGTTGCCGGAAATGGCGGTGTGGAATTCCCATCCACGTGTCTATTTGTCGCTGGAAGATCGCGACGAAGTGCGCTGTCCGTATTGTGGTACTTTATTCAAACTCGTTAAAAAATAATGCAGCATTTGCAGGTCGCAGTTGGCGTGGTTGTTAACGCCGATAAACAAATATTAATCGCCCGCCGTCAGGCGCATCAGCATCAGGGTGATTTGTGGGAATTCCCTGGTGGTAAACGCGAAGCAGATGAAAGCCGTCTGGCAGCCTTGAAGCGGGAACTGCATGAAGAAGTTGGCTTGCAGGTATTGGATGCCATGGATTTACTGCGAATCGATCATGACTATACCGATCGTAAGGTAACGTTGGATGTCTGGCTGGTGAAACGATTCAGTGGTGAAGTGCATGGTCGTGAGGGGCAGCAAATCAAGTGGTGTCCACTCGCAGAATTAGATCAGCATGACTTTCCGGCCGCCAACGGCGACATTGTTACCGCCATCAAAAATTATTTTCAGATTTAGTGTTTGCCGTAATCCGGGTCGTTGGGATCAATAACCGGATCCCCTGCGATACGATGGTTTTCTGCCGCCCATTCACCGAGATCAATTAACTTACAGCGTTCGCTGCAAAAAGGCCGGAAGGCATTATCTTCGGACCAGATAACTTTACGTCCGCAAGTCGGGCAATTTACTTTCATCATCATTACATACTGCAGCAGCTGAG
>JAWWAG010000054.1:0-12952 GCA_033721795.1 Methylophaga sp.
CGCTTAGCGTTATAACCACGTAAAACAGTTTACTTAATTCCCACCTAAATGACGATCAAGAAATTGTTTTATCAGCTTGCGGGCTTCAGCATTACTTCCTATCAGCGTGCCGGCCAATATCGTCAGTGTGAGACTGCGTCCAGGATGTCTGACAATCCAGTTGCGAATTTCCGGCTCCACAGATTGTTGCAGGCTGAGTTCAAGCATGGTTAGCTTTTCATGAAGCGAAGTACTGCTGGCTAACGGTGGTTTGCTTTTTTCCTGCATTACAAACAACTTTGCCGTTAGCAAGGCGAGTAATGCCATAAAAAGGAAAACTGCCGCTGTTAACAGCGCAGCAATATCAGGCAAAAAATACAGACTCAGATGCTGATATAAAGCGATACCAGCAAAAACCAGTGCCAGTAAAGCAAACAGCACCGCGATTATAATCGCGATGCCGTTAACCTTAATACGAGATAATAAACTCATAAGCGTTGCCACTTTTGCATGTTGGCATTCATTATCGGTCCAGGATTTTGCCTAAAACCAAACCGATGCCAAAGGCAATGGCCACACTTGATAATGGATGCGCCTCAACTTCACTTTGCACCCGGCCATATGAATCTTTGGCCTGTTGCTGGACTCTATCAGCTGCATTTTTCACCCGTGCCTGACCTTCTTCAGCATAAGCTGCTGACATTTCTTTCAAAGTTTTTGTCAGACCAGCGAAATCTTCACGCAGGGCATTCAATTGAGCTTGTAATTCATCATTATTGGCTTGTGTTGCCATAAAATAGTCTCCTTATTGTGGCGTCCGGTGTTGACTATCATAGCCCTTACCCGGACAGCGTTACAGATGATTGTGACAGAGCAATTAATAATCCGTCGTTTCTTCGATTTCGTCACCAGCTTCTTCAATCGATTCGTCAATTTGTTCGCCCGCATCTTCAGCAGGGCCTTGCTCTTCACAAGCACTTACCATTCCCAGACTACCAATAACAAAGGCTAATAACAAAGCACGGCTTAGGATTCTGAAAAAAACATTGTCAGTGTGCATAAGTCTCCTTCTAAATATATGGCCATTTCGCATGGAGTTGCGTCATCTAAAAAGGCAGCAACATTAATTAACCAATCAATGTCATACCTACCCTAACCACAAAATTAAGAGTGCGCCTTAACGCACATTAAAGACACGCCGGGATTAATTGCTTAGTTTGGAGATAGATTTACCCCCAAAATGGAGGCGTTATGTTTAGTTGGGCAATTACATTTTTGATTATAGGCTTGATAGCCGGTGTTCTCGGTCTGAGCGGGATTGCTGGTACAGCTACCAACATCGCATGGATATTATTTGTTGTAGGTATTGTCTTGGCTTTGATCTTCTTTATTACCGGCCGCAGGCCACCTATGTAATTTTTAAACCTTATTGTCAGTCAAATTTAAAGGCATGATCTTCAATCGAAGATCATGCCTTTTTTGATGTAACACTTTTCACGAAAAATGTTGACGATCTTAAAAGCCGTTGTATAGTTTCAAAAGAATTTTTTACCTGAGGAAAAAGTATGAGCGTGACTGATCAAGGTTTTATTATCCATCAGTTTGCGCGCTTTGCAGAACTAACGGACCATGAACAGCAATTACTAAGTCAACTTGAGCAAGATCCACGTACTTATGATGCTGAACTGGAACTGGCCGTCGCCGGCAGTGATTCTGACAAATTATTTACCCTGCAAAGCGGCTGGGCTTATTCGTTTCGGACATTAGCCGATGGTCAGCGGCAAATTCTTGATATTTTCTTACCCGGGCAAATTCTTGGTCTTCGGGAAATCAGCTTTAGCCGGAATTTATCTGAAATCCGTACATTGACCGACGTGGTGGCCTGCCCATTTCCACGGCAACGACTGGCCGGGATTTTTGCAAAAGCGCCGCGCTTAACAGATTTGTTCTTACTAACGATGGCCCGCGAACAATCCATGCTTATTGAGCGGGTAATTAATATCGGCCGTCGCAGTGCGGCCGAGAGATTGGCGCATTTTATAGTGGAAATCCAGACCCGGTTGGCGATTCGTAGTCTGGCTTTTACCTTACCGATGAATCAAACTCTGATTGCTGATGCACTCAGTCTGTCATCAGTACATGTCAGCCGAACCTTCAAGCAGCTTCGCGAAATGGGTCTGATTGAAAATCAAAATGGACACATTGAGATCATTGACCTCGAGGGGTTGATAGATTTTTCAGGTTTTGATCGGAGTTATTTGGAATTTAACTGTGATTGGACGCGGCCTTCATCGCTAAATCCGGATAACTCTATGTTCATTCAGCCTTTGCAATCATAAAGATTCCCGTTCAGCTTTCAAGCTGGAAACCGTTGTTGACCCACCATTGAAGCGACCATACCATTAACAATTCTCGCCGCTTCATCGCTTTTAGTACCGCGAAAGGTTGAGACTAATAGTTGTGCTTCGTTATAGGCTGTGTTGATTTCTTCGGCAAATAACTCACGAAAGCGGCCGACACCAAGAATAAAAGTGCCGCCGGTTTCAGCGATTTGCCGGTAAATCTGTTTTTCGGTTTTTGAGTGTTTTTCAACAATCAATTGCCCGACCAATTGGCTAAATACCGGGATCGCCATGACAAAAGTTACCAGTTTGGCAACTTCGCGGGGGTTTCGTTCTTTCCAATATTGCGCGTAAGACGATAATTTACGAAAGGTTTTCCAGTCCAAATCCTGCAAACCAGAAATCGGCCCGGATGGCTGTGCGCCATTAAAAATAACCTCAACATCAACACAAAACGCGTGATAGTCCGGTAACGCAGCATCTGATAACCGCGCAGCAATGCTGGCAATATCTGCTTCCAGCTCTTCTTTAATGGTCAGCGGCTTGTCGAAGTAGACAATGCTCGACAACAGGGCTTGGGTTTTATTATCTCGCCAGAAACGCAAAGCACGCGCACGAGGATGAAATTCAGCCATTACAGCGACCGAAGAAAATAACTGACTCAATTCAGGCATGATTTGTGTCTGGGAAAAATCCGTTTCATGATGTCGCTTGTGACAAGGCTGAACGGATTTTGTTCAGTACAAAACGAGAAAACAATAAAAATCCATACTGCCGGCAACTGTCGTCACCGGCATCATGAGGGACTGTTTTAATTAAGTGCTTTTAACGCCGCATCATAATCCGGCTCTTCTGTGGTCTCAGCCACTTGCTGGGTATAAGTAACTTTGCCGTTTTCATCAATAACAACGACAGCACGTGACAACAAGCCGGTTAATGGACCCGTTTTGAAAGTTACACCGTAGTCTTCGCCAAATTTGCTGCGAAAGGCAGAACCAACCACCACATTTTCCAGGCCTTCCGCGCCACAGAAACGGCCTAAAGCAAAAGGCAAGTCTTTAGAAACGCATAAAACGGTCGTGTTTTCTAAGGCCGCGGCTTTACTGTTAAATTGACGAACCGACATGGCACAAGTGTCAGTATCGACTGAGGGAAAGATATTCAGCACTAGCCGACCTTTCATGTCGCCAAGCTGTACTTCCGATAAATCGTCTTTAACCAAATTAAATCCCGGTGCTTTATCGCCAACTTTAGGCAATTCACCGACGGTTTCAATAGGATTACCTTTCAATTTGACAGTAGCCATTTGATGCTCCTTTTTTCAATATAAAAGCACACCCTCACGGCAAAGCCGTTTGGGCGTGAAGTGGACTTATTAACTAGTTGGGGACGGAAACAGGTATTTAAAGGTGCAACAACAAAAACGCCCCGACAGCTTTCGCTATCGGGGCGTTTTTAATAGCATTTTTTATTCGCTATCGACAGCGATATCGTTAGCTTCACCGGTATTTGCGGGTCCTGCCACAGTAATGGCTTCCTGACGGTGCTCCAGCTCCAATGCTGGCAACAATTGGCCCATCGCTTCAGCCAACCAGTAGCAAGCATACAATTGGTTATAATAGGCCTCGGTGTAATCAGCGCCAGAAGTCAGCAATTCATTTTCGCTATCAAGCAAATCCAGCAAGGTGCGCTGTCCCAGATTGAATTGTTGTGCGTAAGCTTCGCGGGTTTTTTCTGCGGCTTCAACTCGAAGTTTAAGCCGTGGCACACGCTCTTGAGCAGTTTGCAAGGCATTCCATGCCAGACGAACATCTTGTTCAATTTGCCGTTGAGCAAGCAAAATCTGCTGTTTTTGCTGTTCACTCAGCGATTCCATCTGAGCGACCCGCGCCATATCTGCACCACCGTTATACAGGTTTTGTTGTAAACGGAACATGGCTTGTAATTCTTTCTGATGGCCTTCGTTTCTGAGCAGGTTATCGCCATCCGCATTCAAATTATTATCAGCTCTGGCACTCAATTGCAGATCAACCCGTGGTTGAAAAGCAGCCTTGGCCCCCTGTGTTTCGGCCAGAGAAGCTTCATGACCAGCCAGCGCAGCGCGAATCGCCGGGTGTTGGTTCTGAGCAATATTAATAGCATCTTCCAATGTCGCTGGTGCACGATCACAACAACCATCACCAGGATTTGTTGTGTTTTCCGGCATATTGCCGATAACCCGCATGTAATTACTGCTGGCATCCTGCAAATTACCTTTATCGGCAGCGACATTAGCCAGTGACAATGCCAGGCGGGCCTCTGCCTGTTCAACGTCAGCCCGACGACCAACGCCACTTTCCGCACGCTGTCCTATCTGATCATAAATTTTTTCATGCGCTTCTAGATTGGTTTCAGTCAATTTCAGCAAATCCTGACGCCGCAGCACATTCAAATAAACTTCAACGGCACGCAGGCTGGTGGTTTCTGAAATATCTGAAACTGAAAAACCAGCAGACTGTGCTGAAGATGAGGTACGGTCAACTTCACTTTTCGTATAAAAACCGTCGTAAAGCATCTGATTGGCAGTAATGCCTGCTTCACCGCGATTCAGTGAACGACCGCCAGGACGCGTCGCCGGATTATTGGTATATTCGTGACCATAACCCAGATCCAAATCCACTTGTGGCAGATAACCGGCACGAGCCTGATCAATCGTTTTATCAACACTGATGCGACGATATGCCTCGGCGAGGATTTCTGGATTATTCTGAATGGTTTTATCAACCGCTTCAGTCAACGTTTGTGCTAAAGCGAACGGCGATGCCAGCATCAAGCCAGTGCTTAAAATCGAAGCTGACAAAGTTAGCATGGTAAATTTTTGTTTCATATTGTGGCTCCCAATGTCAGCGTATGGTGATTTCCACGCGACGATTTTTAACTTCCACTGTCTCATCGGGTGTGGTGACAAACAGGTCAGTTTCACCCCGCCCTGAAATACGAATGGTGTCAGCATCAATACCTGCGGCAATCAAATCTTGTCTGACTTTTTCAGCACGCCGTAACGACAAGGCATCGTTATAGCTGTCCGAGGCTGATGTGTCAGTATGACCAATCAAAATGACTTGATCAGCATTTTTATTACGGACTTGCTGATAAATATCATCAGCCTCACGTGCTGATTCAGGTGTAAATACCGTTTGATCCAATAAGAAATATAAGCTGGCACTGAATGGCACAGCAGGTGGTGGCGCTGCAGCTACTTGCGGTTTTGGTAATTTAACCTCAATTACTTCTGGCTTAGCACAAAACGGCGACTCGCCTTGTGAAACCTGAACCGGTGCTTCTATCGATTCACGTAATTCGGAAACCGGCCCGTTAGCGGCGCAGCCGGCCAATACAAGTAACCCCAGCAACATGCTGATACGCAATAAAATATTCATCTTGTTCCCTCAATGCATATGTTCGAACAGCGCGCAGTTTGGCTGGGGTGGCTTAATGTTAGATGTAGGCAACTTAATCATCCCTGCGTCTTCCCTGAAAACCGGCGCATGGCATACAACCTTTACCGTTGAAGCAGTATCAGATTTTATTTTTGTCAAGTCAACTAGTTCACATAGTTTCTTTTTATGTGAACCCCATCACAAAATAACAATCTTTTCATTACAAAACATGTGATTTCATAAACACAGCTTCGCCAGCGCTTGAATAATTAAGCTTTGTAATTATGTTAAATAATTCTAACCTTATCATTGTGACTGGCTATGCATGTAAAACAATATCTTATCGGCATAGCAAAAATTTCACTGGCAACTTTTAATATTGCGCGGTGTTAAATTGGTCACTCAGCCATGCTATGGTAATGTAAAAACTTAACCAAGGAGCTCGCTATGAAACTTACAGCTTTTATTCTGTCAATTTTAATGACTCTGGGTCTTGCAGCATGTAACACGATTGAAGGTGCCGGCGAGGATATCGAAGCTGCTGGTGACGCTATTGATAACGAAGCCGAAGAATCAAAGAACTATTAAGTAATGGCCCAATGCACTAAAGGACTTTACTGATATTTGATCCCTTACGTGGAATTCACCTTCCGTAAATAAAATCACTATGGAAATTGCCATGACTGAGCCCCGTATCGAGAAGCCTGAATCAGATGATGCAACTTTGGACCTGACCAATCAATTATTTGATTTTGCGCGGCAAGGTGATACCGAAAGTTTGCTCAAACCGCTTGAAAAAGGCGTTTCCGCTAATCTCCGCGATAGCAACGGAAACAGTTTATTGATGCTGGCCAGTTACAACGGCCATGCAGATACCAGCAAATTGTTGCTCGAACGCGGAGCTGATCCGACACTTACCAATGCCAGTCAGCAAACGCCTTTGATCGGCGCCGCCTTCAAGGGCTATACGGACATTGTTCAGCTGCTTATAGACCATGGCGCTGATGTCAATGCCGCTACCCCTGACGGTAAAACGCCATTGATGTTTGCGGCGATGTTTAATCATAAAGATGTTGTTGCATTGCTGCTGGAAAATGGTGCCGATGCCTACGCAAAGTCTGCAGATGATCTGACCGCTCTGGCGCTCGCCAGAGCAATGGGTGCAGAGGCTGCTGCCAGACGTATTGCCCAACACGTCGAATTATTTTAGTACCGCAGTTATGCTAACCGCGTCCCCGGGCGCGGTTTTTCTATTATTTTCCCGTGATTTTTTTAACGTGTCGTCACTTTGAAGTGCCAGCCCTTCGTGTATCGTAAAATGATTAGCCCAACCTGACCTTGAACATGGAATGCCAATGAGCGAAATTTTTACCGTTGAACAACTTGAAGCTGATTTTAATGAGGAAAATTCTGTCCTCAGTGCACTGCGTAAAATCATCGGCCAGTTGCGCAAAGGCGGTGAAGAAAATGCGTCTGCACGAATGGACGCCCTATTGGCAGTGCTGGAAGCTGAGCCGCAACTTCGTCAATTAATTGGTCGTCGGTTTCATGTCTGGTTTGTTGAACAAAATCTTTACTCTGCCATTGTCAGCCTGGGGATCTTTTCCCGTCGTGGGTTTTTCAATGAATTCATGACCCGGCTTTATGACAAATTGAATCCCCCACCGTTGGACTTGGGTAACTCTAAAGATGTGCTGTCACTTCTGTTTTACCAACGTACGGACAATGATTGGCTGAATACTATCAGTGCCGATCAATGGCTGCAATTGCATCGTTTACTGACCCTAGATGTTGATACTGAAACCTTGCGCGCCTCGATCGTGCATTTTAAGGAACAATGCCTTTATGCCATGGAAATGCTGGCAATCTGGGTAGCGGCAGAAGAGCTTGAACCAGAATTGATGCGAATAGATAAACGGCTGGTAGATAATGACTCAGCGTTTATTGTGTTACAGCGTGAGCTACAGCCATTAGTGCAGAACATGACTGAACGCTTTCAGGACGAAAGCCTTGAACCCTACAACCCGGATCATATCTGGGTCATGTTGGATCAGTGCCGTGAACTGGTACAAAGACTTCGTCGACGTGGAGCCGGAGCAGCGGGTTCATCCATTTCGGTTGCACATTTATTGGAACGCCTAGAACAAACACTGGAACGCGTAGAGGAGCTGTTGACGATTCTTTGTACCGAAGACCGGCAGGAACACCAGAATTACTGTCTTTCACTCTGGCAAAAACTGATCCTCTCCACCACCGAAAAAAACAGCCTTAAATCGCTGGTAAAAAACAGTATCGGCATGTTGTCACGAAGTATTACGCAGAATAAAAGTGATCATGGCGAACATTATATTGCCCGCGAAAAATCAGCCTTTATGTCGTTATTTTGGTCTGCTGCCGGCGCCGGCATTCTGATAGCCCTGATGGCATTGAATAAGATTTATATTGAAAGCCTTGGGTTCGACCGTGGCTTCAACACCTTGCTAGTAAGTCTTAATTACGGCATTGGTTTTATGATAATCCACATGTTGCACTTCACGATTGCCTCCAAGCAACCAGCAATGACTGCCGCCAACTTTGCTGCTGAAGTTGAACGGGGTGAAAATGGCCGGGCCGCCCATAAAAAATTAGCCACTTTGCTGCTGGATGTAAACCGATCTCAGTGGGGTGCCGTATGGGGAAATGTGATAACTGCAATTTTGGTTGCCAGCCTGATTACCATGGGCAGTCTCTGGTTTGCGAATCAGGCACTGCTTGATGCTGAAACCGTTGATTATCAGTTGAAAGCCATCACGCCTATTGGCGGTATGGCGATATTTTATGCATCTATTGCCGGTGTCTGGCTATTTTGCTCCGGGATCATTGCCGGCTATTTTGATAACCGTGCCGATTATTTAGAGTTACGAACCCGCCTCAGATATCACCCATTACTCCGTGGTTGGGTCAAAGACAGCTGGCGGGAAAAATTTGGCAATTATCTTCATGAACACTATGGCTCATTGGCCGGTAATTTCTTTTTTGGCGTTTTGTTAGGCATCACGCCTTTTATTGGTTATTTGCTTAATTTACCGTTAGATATTCGCCACGTGGCCTTTTCAGCTGCCAACCTTGGTTACGCCGCCTTTAGCAGTGCCATGGGGATTTTTGAATTTTTGATGTATTTATTTTTTGTACTGTTAATCGGCTTTTTTAATCTCTGGGTGAGTTTCACGCTGGCATTGATTGTTGCGCTGCGGGCCAGAGGCACCGTGATCAGTCGTTTTCCGGTGTTATTACGTAGCATTTGGGATCAAGCCAAAGAGAACCCGGTCAGATTATTTTTCCCGATAGGTATGGCTCAGCAAACAGTCAAACAAGACGAGAACCATTCCGAACCCAAATCAGGGAGCTAACCGCTGGCGAAGCCATTGGCCGTCTTCCTGAAGCCGGTACGCTATTCGATCATGTAATCTTGAAGAGCGGCCTTGCCAGAACTCCCAATAATCTGGCACCAGACGATAACCACCCCAGTGCGGTGGTCTTGGGGGATGGAGACCAAATTCCGCACCGTATTTTGCTGCGCGGCTGATAATCGATTTGCGGCTTTCAATGACTTCGCTTTGTGGCGAGGCCCAGGCACCCACCCGACTGCCCAGAGGCCGACTACCGAAATATTCATCAGATTCGGCTTCTGGTATTTTTTCTACCTGGCCTTCAATCCGCACGACGCGCTCTAATTCAGGCCAGAAAAACTGTAATGCTGCAAATGGGTTGTCAGCCAGCGCCCGGCCTTTGCGACTCAGATAATTGGTAAACCAGACGATGCCGCGGGCGTCACAACCTTTAATCAATACCGGCCGGCACGCAGGACGGCCATTTGTATCTACTGTTGCCAAAGTCATGGCATTGGGCTCATTGACGCCGTTCTTAATGGCCTCATTTAACCAGTTTTCAAACTGCAATAAAGGCTCACTGGCCGCTTCCTGTTCTGCCAATTCACCAAGTTCATAATTTTTGCGTAAGTCCGCAAGATGTTTATCTTTGCTCATCTTATCCCTCACTCTGATGCTTATCAGAGGCTGATTTGGTCGAAAAATTCCAACTTTATTTATCAGGGCCTGTGACTCTTTCATAGCCACCGCTGCTGGCGGCTATTCTTTTGTCCAACAAGGCGGAAATGAGAGAACAACAATCCCTGACTATTGTCCCTTAGATTGACTTTGTTAACAGCTGAATTTTATGAACGTATTTCAACCGGACAAACTGCTGCACTCAAAATGGACGGCCATAAGCCCACAAGATAAAGAACGACATTTTATCGTCATCAAAATAACGGACAAAAAAAACCGCCACTGTCAGCTTGAAGCCGTATTAACAAAGCAAAGACATATCATTGACTGGCAAAGCCTGCGGGATGAATCACAGTGGTTGATGGGCTGGCATTAACATGCACACAATCTATCTTTCACCGACATAACATCGAACAGTCGTTTCAAACAACCGTTACTGCTAAATTTCAGCTGATAATTCACACCAGCCAATACTCTATTTGAAACACAAAAATCCAATCAATCGTTATATTCGATTATTTATTAAGGAAATAAATGATTATAACTATCATTAGGCTATGTTATCGTGGCTTGGTAGTAAAAAGCTAGCAGAGAGCACAGCTTAAAAAATAGACTTACTAGGAGACACAATAATGAACCAACGAGAGCAAAACAGTATCGGTAAATGTCCGGTAATGCATGGTGGCATGACTGCGTCCGGTACTTCCAACACTGATTGGTGGCCGAAAAGCCTAAATCTGGATATTTTGCATCAGCACGACAGCAAGACGAATCCTATGGATGAAGATTTTGACTATCGTGAACAGGTCAAAACACTGGATTTCAAAGCGCTTGAAAATGATATGCGTGATTTAATGACAAACAGTCAGGATTGGTGGCCGGCCGACTGGGGCCATTACGGCGGATTGATGATTCGCCTGGCCTGGCACGCAGCAGGTTCTTACCGGCTTGCTGATGGCCGTGGTGGTGGTGGTACCGGCAGTCAGCGCTTTGCACCGCTGAATTCCTGGCCTGATAACGGCAACTTGGATAAGGCGCGCCGTCTGTTGTGGCCACTCAAGAAAAAATACGGCAATAAAATCAGCTGGGCCGATCTTTTTATTTTATCCGGCAACATAGCTTATGAAACTATGGGTCTGAAAACATTCGGTTTCTCATATGGCCGGGCCGACATCTGGCACCCGGAAAAAGACATTTACTGGGGTGCTGAAAAAGAATGGCTGGAGCCTTCTGACAGCCGTTATGAAAATGTCGATAAGCCTAATACTATGGAAAATCCATTGGCAGCTGTTCAGATGGGTCTCATTTATGTGAACCCGGAAGGTGTTAACGGTCAACCGGATCCACTTAAAACAGCCGCTCAGGTTCGCGAAACCTTTACACGTATGGCGATGAACGACGAAGAAACTGCTGCGTTGACGGCCGGTGGTCATACTGTCGGTAAATGTCACGGTAACACCAGTGGCGAAGCACTCGGCCCGGAACCCGAGGCGGCGGATGTACATGAGCAAGGTTTTGGCTGGTCAAATCCGAATATGCACGGCAAGGCCGCAAATGCCAATACCTCAGGTCTTGAAGGCGCCTGGACCACCCATCCGACCCAATTTGATATGGGTTATTTCAAGTTGCTGTTTGGCTACGAGTGGGAGACACGCAAAAGCCCTGCGGGCTCTTGGCAATGGGAACCGATTGATATTAAAGAGGAAGACAAACCGGTTAATGCCAGCGATCCATCCATTCGTCAGAATCCAATCATGACCGATGCCGACATGGCAATGAAGATGGATCCTGATTATCGGGCGATATGCGAAAAATTCATGGCCGATCCGGAATATTTCAAGGATTGTTTTGCCCGCGCCTGGTTCAAATTGATACACAGAGATTTGGGACCGAAATCGCGTTATATCGGTCCAGACGTACCTGATGAAGATTTAATCTGGCAGGATCCGGTGCCCCAAGGCGAGACCAATTACATTGAAGAAGTGGTCAAAGAAAAAATTGCTGCAACAGGCCTGAGTATTAGTGAATTGGTCTGCACCGCTTGGGACAGCGCCCGTACTTTCCGTGGCTCGGATATGCGTGGGGGTGCCAACGGTGCCCGGATTCGACTCGCGCCACAGAAAGACTGGGAAGGTAATGAGCCCAAGCGGCTGGCAAAAGTACTGAATATTTATGAAAAAATCTCAGCAGAAACCGGCGCCAGCATTGCTGACATCATTGTGTTGGGTGGCAACCTGGGCATTGAAAAAGCGGCAGAAGCGGCTGGTTTTGATGTTTACGTGCCATTTGCCAAAGGTCGCGGTGACGCTACCGATGAAATGACCGATGCCGAATCGTTTGATCCACTGGAACCATTGGCCGATGGCTTCCGTAACTGGCAAAAACAGGAGTATGTCGTTCAACCAGAGGAAATGCTGTTGGACCGTGCCCAACTGATGGGCCTGACCGCACCTGAAATGACGGTGTTGCTGGGTGGTATGCGTGTGCTTGGCACCAATTACGGTCAAACCCAACATGGCGTATTTACCGAGCGGGAAGGCGTATTGACCAATGACTTCTTCGTTAACTTGACCGATATGCGTTATCGCTGGAATCCGGTTTCAGATAGTACTTATGAGATCTGTGATCGTAAAACTGGTGAGGTCAAATGGACGGCAACCAGAGTTGATCTGGTATTTGGATCCAATTCAGTTCTGCGTTCTTATGCTGAAGTTTATGCACAAGATGATAATCAGGAGAAGTTTGTTAAAGACTTCGTCAACGCCTGGAATAAAGTCATGAACGCAGATCGTTTCGATGTGAAGTAATGATCTTTCGATAGGATGTTAAGTTTGTCTGAGCATCCTTTTTCTTCAATAAATGAAAAGCCTTGGCCTGTGATAATCGGCCAAGGCTTTTTTACTAAAACGTTATGTTTGATGAGTCAAGTAATTAGCCATACATCAAGCTTTTAGTGCGGCTTTTAACAACGTTTCTTTGTTTTTCAATTTGCACAGATGCGTATACATTTTAACTGTATTTAATGTCTCGAACTTAACCATTCTTCATAGCTGGGACTGGCTTGAGCATGCAGACCTGCTGCCCTGAAAGCACTCTCACTATCAATTATTTTGCCATCATGCTCAAAAACATTTTTATGTGCATGGTGTTTTGCCCAGTCATCAAG